>CAZZJE010000089.1:0-8872 GCA_964654295.1 uncultured bacterium
CTTGTTTTTGCAGGTTTTAACCTGCAACTATAGTTTAGACGTTTTTATGCAACCTCAGTAAGGTTACATAAAAACGTCTAAACTATAGCGGCCTCTTCGAGGCCTACTATGAATCTAGCTCTTTTCATTTTAAAGAATTTTCTGCTTAACTGAGAAAACATCTAAACTATACGCTTCGACAAGTCGCCACACTCCAAAAGCAGTCTCAAGCGTTTATTTTGTATGCACATTTCTTTACTTGAGTCTAGTATTTAGGTTACTGATTTAATAGCTCTCTAAATGCCTGCGGTAAGTAGTGCAAAATAGAGCTAGCTGTCATGGCATAAGAGGTTTCGCGCTGTGCGGCGATCTCGCCAGCATAAGCGTGCAAATAGGTTCCTAAGCAAGCTGCTTCATAAGATCCTAACTTCTGAGATAAGAGCGCTGCTAGCAGGCCAGAGAGAACATCTCCACTTCCCGCTGTTGCCATGCCAGGATCTCCTCGAGTCAAGATGGCAATCGGTTGGTTAGGAGAAAAGATAAAAGTTGGACTGCCTTTGACTACCAGAGTGATCTCATGCTCTTTAACATAACTGCTACATTGCTGCCAAAGCTCTAGGTTGGGATGTGGTGTTTCCGAAAGCTGAAGCAGTCGCTTCAACTCACCTAAATGAGGCGTTAAAATAGCTCTTTTGGGCGGTTTAAGCTGTAAATTTGCTATCAGTGTCAAAGCATCGGCATCGAGCAAAATAGGCAACTTAACTTGTGGAAGTAGCTCTTTAATTAGACGCTGTGACTCTTCTCCCAAACCTATTCCAGGACCAAAATAGAGCGCTGTGGCACGCGACCACTCTTTGACCATCTCTTCGGGAAAAGCATGGCTATCGAAGCTGCGAAGAATTAGTTCAGGCATGGCTTGAGCAAATTCACCTTCCATTCCACGCGGATGATAGAGCCGCGTAATCCCAGCTCCGCCTTTCAGAGTTGCGTTGCCTGACAAAATTGCTGCTCCTGCCATTCCGGGAGACCCAGCCCATCCAACTACATAGCCTGCTTGATATTTGTTACGTGAACGCGGAATCGGAGGTAAAAGTGCTTTCATCTCTGTTCGGCTGAGTACCTTAGAACGAGCGTTTAAGTGGCTTTTAACCTCCTCTGGAAGGCCAAAGGAGACAGGAATTAGCTCTCCAACAAGTTCCCATCCTTTTTCTAAGAAAAAGCCCTGTTTTGGGTATTCAAGGAAGCAGGTTTGCTTGGCTTTTATTGCGGGACCTGAAGTCAAACCAGTTGCTCCATCTAGCCCAGAGGGGATGTCGACGGCTAAGATGGGGAGATTTGATGCGTTTGCCTGTTCAATGAGTGTCGCTAAGTCGCCTTTTACAACTCCTTTAAACCCTGTGCCAAAGATTCCATCGATTAATAGAGAGGCTTTGCTAAGTTCGAGTACCCACTCTTCAAAATCTTGGACGATCGTGCCTCCGGCCGAAGTAAAATGTTCGGCTTGCTGTTGTAAAAGAGGAGAGCAGGATTGCATAGGGAGCGGTTGTATTGAGAAGACTTCGTGGCCTTGAGAAATGAGATGGCGGCCTGCAACATAAGCATCACCGCCATTATTTCCTTTGCCGATGAGAAGAGCCACTTTCTTTGGAAGCCGATGCGCACGAATGTAAGCGTCAGCAGCTAAAGCCACTCCTTTTCCAGCAGCCTCCATAAAGCTCTCTTCTTGAAAGCCTTTGTCGTAGGCTGCTTGCTCTTGCTGCCGCATCTCTTCGGGCGTGACAACTTTCATAAATGTTCTTCTTTGACTGTTCTCTGCATCAGTTGAGCGACAGCTTGCTTAGGAGGCATATTTTGATGCACAATTTTATAAACCATTTCTGCAATAGGCATCGCTACATGACATTGTCTACTCAACTCTAGTGCTGAAACGCAGGTATAGGCGCCTTCGACTACCATGCCGATCTCTTCATATGCTTGAGCGGGAATTCTTCCTTTGGCAATCAGATAGCCAAAGCGGCTATTGCGACTGATGAGTGAACCGCAGGTGTGGCAGAGATCTCCCATTCCCGAAAGACCATTAAGGGTTTCAGCTTTGCATCCTTGCAAAACCCCAAGTTTACGAATTTCATGCAGCCCGCGAGTCATCAGGGCTGCTTTAGCACCGCAGCCTAGCTCTAGACCTTCCGATATCCCACAAGCGATCGCGATGACGTTTTTGAGAGCTCCCCCAAAAGCAACTCCTTTAACATCGCTGTTTGGATAGACTCTGAATGTTTGGGTTGAAAAGATGTCACATACTTGACGCATCAAGCTATAGTCATAAGCAGTTCCTACGACGGATGCAGGCAGGCCTTTAATAACTTCTTGAGCATAGCTTGGACCGCTTAAAAAACCTACCCAGCGGCGCTCATCTTCTCCCAACACTTCAACAACAACCTCTGGCAGAATTTTTAAGCTGTTCTGCTCGATTCCCTTTGAGGTCAAAATAAAAGGAATTTGTGACCACTTGATTTCACGAATTTGCATCAGCACTGGACGCAGCCCCGCTGAAGTCACCGACTCAACGAGTACGTCGCTCTGGTCTAAGACTTCTTGAAGGTTTGTTGTAAAACGCACATTTTCAGGTGCGCTATAACCTGCTAGCAGAGGGTGGTCTTGACGACGATTTAACCGATCGCACAAATCCTGCTTCGTTGTCCAAGCTATTATCTCGAATCCTTTTGAAGCGAGCAATCCAATTAAACAAAAGCCCCAAGTGCCGCAGCCGAGATATCCAATACGCATGTCTATATAACTCCTAAACGTTGCAACTTAGTATATCCAAGATTGCAGTTAAAGGAAAAGGTGCTAAACTAACGGGCTTTCAAGATCAGCAGATATAGGCAATGCATGTTAATTGGTGTTACGGGAGCAGCGGGCTGGATTAGCCGCTATGTAACCAAGGAATTGAATTGGCCGCAACGCCACTTCATTCGTTCTGAAGCTGACCAATTGCCGGGATTTGAGAGTGTCATCGGAGATCTGAAAGATCCCTCAGCTCTAGCCCCTTTTCTTAAAGGAGTCGATGCCCTCATCCATTTTGCTTGGAGCTCGCATCCAAGGAGCCCAATCCACACATTTCAAAGAGAGCTGGAAAACAATCTTTTAGCCACTCTTCAGCTCTTTGAAGCTTTTGCTCGCGACTGCCCTCAAGGACATCTTGTCTTTGTCAGCACGGGAGGAAATATGTATTCAGACTCAGCTCCCTACCTGCCGCGCACAGAGAGAGATCTTCCGATGCCACGTTCTTATTATAGTGCGCAAAAACTGAGTGCTGAAGCGTTCTTGGCTGTCATCTGCCGCCAGTATCACTTAAGAGCAACAATCTTAAGAATAAGCAATCCTTATGGGACTCTCTTATCCGAGCAGCGAACACAAGGATTAATCGGGGTTGCATTAGCTAAGTTAAAAGAGCGTAAGCCTTTAATAATTGTGGATTCCCTAGAAACCGTTCGAGATTATATTCACTTAAGTGACGTCGCTTTGGCCTTCGCATCTGTATTGCGCCATCCGCCTTCTGCTGGAGAGTGTCGTTTATTTCATGTCAGCACAGGAGTTGGCCATACAACAGCCGAAGTCTTACGTCTCATCGAGTCGGTGACGGGTGAACAACTAGAGAGAGAGGTAACAGCAGAAGCGGAAAAGGCTACGCCTTCTTGGAGTGTGTTGAGTTCGGTTAAACTGCAGGCGGAGCTCTCCTGGAAGCCTAACTATTCATTAGAGCAGGGGCTTATTCAGCTTTGGAGCCAGGTTGTGGATACAACAGTTGTTTCAGGTGCATTAAACTAAGAGAAACTTAGTGATGCGAGAAAGGGCTGGATTCACTGCTCTTCATTCGGTATGATGCTCCCATCATCGCTATTTTCGAGAAGCTTGTGCATGCAAATTCAACTTAATCGCTTATTCCATGTCTGATCAGCCCCTTGTTTCGATCATCATCCCCGTCTATAACCATGCATCTTTTGTCTATGCAGCTCTAAAATCTATCTTTCAACAGACCTATTCTAATCTTGAATTAATCATTATCGATGATGGGTCAAAAGATGAGAGCGCTGCTAAAATTAGGCACTATTTGCCTCAGTTACAAGAAGAGTTTCCTGGGCGGCAAGTAAACTTTCTTGTCCAAGAGAACCAGGGAGCGCATGCAACGATTAATCGCGGTTTGGAGCTGGCTGCTGGTGACTATTTAACCATCTTGAACTCTGATGACTTCTTTCATCCTGAGCGAATCGAAGCCCTCTACCATTTTATCAAAAAAGAGAAGCGAGAATGGGCATTTAGCCGCGTCTGTGCGGTTAATATGCAAGGCGAAGTGGCAGACCGACGTTTAAACTGGTGGCGTTGGTATGAGCGGGCTTTATATGACATGGCTCACGCACCCCAGTTTGATTGCAGCTTTCTAAAGACCAACTTTGTCGTTACAACAGGAAACCTCTTTTTTTCCCGTCGTCTCTATCAGCAGGTAGGAGGATTCTCCTCCTATTTATGCAGCCACGACTATGACTATGTGCTGCGGGCTTTAGCTGTGGGAGACCCCGTTTTTGTTGATCGCGAGCTCTACTACTACCGCATTCATACCGATAATACCGTTCTACGCGTTGGGCATCTGATCGAGCCAGAGAGGCTTGCTATCCATCATAACTACCTAGAAAACATTTTGCCTAACCGAACGCCCTATCGCGATAGCTTGCATTTTGCTCTCTTTAGAGTCGAATGGAAGATTGATCAGGCTCGCCTTAATACCATCGGACAACAGCTTTCGGCTCTCTCTAATCCCTTGCTGACAGAAGAGCGTCAGCCGGCAGCCAAGGCAAGCTTTTGGAAAAAATTAAAATCTTTTTTAAGCTTTTCCAAGCAGCCCAAAATGACCTTGATGACGCACGATCTATCACATACAGGTGCGCCTATGGTGATTGCAGAAATGGCGACGGCCTTAAGTGAAAAGGGTTGGGATGTCAATGTGATCTCTCTCCAAGAAGGCCCACTACGTCAAAGGTTAGAGAAAAAAGGCATTTCTGTTTCTATTTTACCTAATAAATTAGCCAATTGGCATCTGCAGCCGAGCCGTCCAAAAAGGATTGTGGCATTGCTGAATTTGATGCGTTGGGGCTGGTGGAATACTAAACAGACCACTTTGATTAACACCTCTTTCACCTGGAGTGCTCTCTTTGGCCTCTCTACAATGCTAAGTTGGCGTAAATATATCTGGTACTTGCATGACCCTTATGCTCCAGAAGCCATTGTCTCACCAGGTTTACCCGAAAGATTGCTTGTTCGGTCAAAGAAAAATAGAAATCTCAAGCTATGGTTTGGCTCAAAAAGCATTGCTGAAATCTGGCAGAGGGCAGATCTATATGGCGATGTTGTCTATTGGAGTGGAATTAAGAGCCAACCAAACGTACATCTGTTTGACTTTAAGCCACTAAAGCGGTTGTTAGCTGTCGGTACGGTCTCTCCTAGAAAAGGGACGCACTACCTTGTTTCTGCATTTTTTCAGGCGTTGGAAAGTGGCAGAATCCCTATCGATACAACATTGACTATTGTAGGGTTTGAAAGCAGTTCGACTAATGACTCCTATATCCGAGCCTACTGCTTAGATCTGCATAACCAGATTATTCGTTCCAAATATGCCTCTAATATCCAGATCGTTGCTTCCGTTGAGCCCGATGTTTTAGATGAAATTTATGCTTCAGCCGATCTCTTTATTCATCCTTCCCAATGCGAATGTTTGCCGCTTGCTGTTTTGAAAGCAATGGCTAAGGGATTACCTATCGTCTGTACCTATGTCAATGGATGTGCCGAAGTGCTAGAACATGAGGTAACAGCTTACCTTTGCCCTCCAAGAAATGTCCAAGAGCTTGAAAATGCTATTGTCGAAGCAATTTCGCATCCGGAAAAGATGCATGCAATGGCAAAAAAAGCCAAAGCGCATTTTGAACAGCACTACGCATTGGAAAAGAATCTCGAACATTTTTTTAAACGTATCGACGAGCCTTTTGAAAAAGCACCTTCAGAAAAAGGATCTCGCTCCATTCCAAATTTTTCAGAGCCTTTATCATAGAGAGTCACTATGGAATGTATGTCGGAACAAAATCTAACAACGAAAGAGTGCCCTCTCTGTTTAGAGTCTGCCCAAAGGCGCTATCAAAATCAAGTTGGCTATCAGGAGTCACTCCAATTTGATATTTATCATTGTGGGCATTGCCACACTGCATTTGCATGGCCGTTAAAAAGTGATTCTGATCTATATGATACCATCTATTCCCAGGCAGGTTCTGTCCCAGGCTATCAGCGCTATCTAACCTATGCGCAAAAGGTTTTGGAGCACTCGGACCCATTGGCATATCTCTCTTCACAAGAAGAGATCTACTGGGCTGTAGTTCAGGCGCTGCGTTGGGTGAAACCTAAAAAATCTCACCAACGCATTATTGAAGTCGGCTGCGGATTTGGCTATTTAACCTATGCCTTAAGGCGAGCAAACTACTCTGTTGTTGGATTGGATCTGTCTAAAGTTGCAGTAGAAAATGCGACGATGCGATATGGCCCCTATTTTCTATATGGAGATGTTTCAGAGCATTCCAAAACTCATGCTGGGCAGTATGATACAGTCATTTCTACGGAAGTCATCGAGCATATAGAAGATATTCATGGGATGTTGGAGTCGTTTAATCGGCTTCTCAAACCTGGTGGCACAATGATTTTGACGACGCCTAACCGAACACCCTATCCAAAAGATATTTTATGGGAGACTGAGCTTCCTCCCATCCATCTCTGGTGGTTTTCTGAGCAATCAATTCGCTGGATGGCACGTAAGATGAATTATAGCCTATATTTTGTCGACTTTGCCCCTTGGAACAGAGCTGAATATAAGAAGGTGGGTAGCTGGCAAAAGCCCTATACGGCGATTAGAGAATATCGTCCATCACGCTTGCCTCGCTTAAGTGCAGAAGGAAAAGTTCTAGGGATTGGTGATGTGATTGTGGAAAAGGCTTTGCCAGTAAATACGCCTATTATAAGACGACTAGCGTGGCGGCAAATCATGAAAAAATGGCTGCAGCAGGTTGGTTTGATCGGTGCGGTTGATAGCTGCAGGCATTGGGTGAATCAGCAATCGACAGAAATTACAAAATCTATTTCTGATCGTTGGGAAGTTTCAAAGCCTTTTCAAAAGAGAACAACTCTTTGTGCCATTTTGAAAAAGCCGAAGTGAATCGCTCTCTCCGTCGTGTTAAGCTAAGGGGAGGTTTCCAAACACTGACGCATCTATAGAAGATGCGGCAGCTGCTCTTGAAGCGCTTTTATGACCGTTTCTGGAGAGTCATTGCCCGTTTGATTTTTTAATGGCGCAAAACAGATTTCACGCGGATAGTGGACGACCTGAATATGCTTGGCATAAGGTAGAACATCAAAAATAAAGGCTTCCCCTTTCAACGCTTTGATCGTCTCAACGTCCCGTCTGCTATCTTGAATGGTTAAAGCCGCTGCTTGCTTTTGCGCAAGATGAAGAGGTAGCTGCTGCTGGTAATCTGTCGCTACGGCTTGAATAAATGGCATAGAGAAGCAAAAAAGGCTGATGTTGGCATAAGAGTGTTTTAGTAGACCGGAAGATAGTGTTGCAGCGCGCTCTTTTGGGTCAATTTCGCTATATTCGATGACTTGAAGTCTATTTTCTTTTGAAACCAAGACTCCTACCGCCTCGAGGGCGTCGCGACGGCTGACACATTTGATTGTGATATCATTGCGATCTAGTAGATGCACTCCGACAAAAGCAGCGTCGTATGGATCAGCTAAGGGGTTATCAATTTGCATAAACATGACCGATTTGACCCCTCTTTCCATCCAACGCTGCCACATACCAGAATGGTAGAAGGCAGAGAGCGCCATCCCATTTCCATCGGGTCCTTCAGCAAGTTCTGCCGAAGGAGTTAAAAAGAGGTCGCCCTCTTTCGTCATCAAAGGCAGCATTCCTTGTGAAAAGAATTCAACCTGAGGAGTTAAATCGAAGAGGTTTTTCGTTTGAAAAAACTCTTTTGTGGCTTCATCATTCAATGGGGAGGTCATAATGGCAAATGGCAGCTCTCTATTATACAGGGCTTGCAAGCTAGCAATACGCTCTGTTAGAAGCTCAAAAAGCGATTTCGGGGTGAGAGGGTAGGCACCTTTGGGACCATTGAATCCCAGTCGCGTGCCTTGCCCGCCAGCGACAACCAGACAACCAATTGCTCCATTGCCTATCGCACGATGCCCTGCTTCAATCATATGGGAGTTGATCTCAGAATATGTAATGGGGGTAATGGTATCGTAGGGTGCTAAAACAGGCTGAAATGGCTTTAATCGCGCTTTTTGTAGGCGCTGCCAGCCACTTAGGTCGATCCGTTGAATTTGTTTGCTAAGCTGCTCTTGCTCTTGGAACGATAGCTGATTCCAATAAGAAATAAGAATCTCTTGATCCAATGCTGCCAGCTTTTGGATCAGAGGTTCAGGCACAGGTGTGTGCATAGGTGATTAGCTGCCTTTGGGTAGTTTTCGATAATGGTATAAAGCAGAACGGCCCATGCGTCTAGCCGTCATCAGGCGAAGTTGATACATCTGCTCAGGCCGCGGCTCTTTTAAGGTGCGATGGTCCTCTTCAAAAAAAAGGCTGCCACCTTCACGCAATAAGGGACTGCGATCAAAAAACTCTAAAATCTGCTGTAATAGAATCGTATTGGCTTCATAGGGAGGATCTACGTAAATGATATTAAATCCTTCTTGATGACTCTCTAGGCGCTTTATAGTCTTTAAAACGTCGTCTGCAATCACTTGTGAACGCTCTTTGAGCTGCATCTCTTCGATATTTCGATTGATCGCTCGT
>CAZZJE010000090.1:0-8811 GCA_964654295.1 uncultured bacterium
AACACTGTTTAAACAGTTTAATCGTTTATCTTCGTGTCTTTAAGACTTTGTACCTCTATATTGAATCAATAAAAGTAACTTTTTGTTAGGTAACTGAACGATTACGGTTACCTCAGTTTCAAAAATAGCGTCTCCAGAACCATAGGAAGCGCAGTTGAGCGCTGCAGAGAGAGCTGAGCCTCTCCAATGGCTTGGTAGACTTTATCTAAAGAGGGAGCAGATGCAACAGACTCTTTTAATGCTGGAATGCTGTCGCGGTTAAAAAGGAGGTCGAGAGAGCCTTTTTCTCGCAAAAGCTGTTGATCGCGATACCATGAGAGAATGATTTCAAAGATTGTTTCAGCTAAGAGCTGTTTTTTTAGAGAGAGAGCACCCTCCAGCTCCTTTTGCAGCTGCTCTTTTTGAACAGCTGTCAATTGATCTTCTTCTTCCGATTCTTCCTTCGACTCATTATCTATTTCAAGACAAGCAACAATCTCTTTGATTGCTTGCAATAGCTCTGTATGGGTTTTTAGCTCCCCTTTGGCTAAAAGATGCAAAATAAGAAGCCTCATCTCCTCTCCGTTCCCTTGCGCCAGTCGCAATGCCTTACCTAAAGAGCCATGAGAGAGTGCCGCAATGGCATGCGCGGACTCTTCATTTTTGCCAACTTTTTCCTGTAAAAAGGAGCTAATTTCTTGCTGACTTAGCAGAGAAAAAGGAAGCGTCCTGCAGCGGGAGCGAATAGTGGGTAGTAACTCTTCGGGAGAATTGGATAGGAGGATGATAATACTATCTAAAGAAGGCTCTTCAAAAGTTTTTAACAGAGCATTTGCTGATACTGGCAACATGCGCTCAGCATCATGAAAAATAAAGATTCGCTTTTTAGCTTCAAATGGAGCCTCGAAAACCTCTTTAGAAAATTGCCTTAAGGAGTCAATACTATGGAGCGCTAGTTTACCTTCGGGATGATAGATGCGCAGATCGGGATGGTTTCCTTGATCAATTTTAGCCGCTATAACCTCGGGGCAGGGATCGCCTCCCAAAAGCAACTTTGCAAAAGCTTTAGCAAAGAGCCCTTTTCCAACTCCTTCGGGACCCGCAAAAAGCAGAGAATTACCCACCCGATTTATTTGGTATAAGCGGGTCAAATAGTATTTGGCTCGCTCATTTCCAATAATGGCGGTAAATGCAGATGCTATTGAAAGATCATTCACGGTTTAGACGCTCTTCTATCATACGGATGGCAACCTGAGCGACAGACTGAGAAGGTTCTGAAGCGTCGAGCCGAATGATCCGTTGCGGCTCCTGCTCAGCCATCTGTTTGAGACCTAAATATACTTTAGAGTGAAAGTCGAGCTTTTCCGCCTCAAAGCGGTCACTCTCCAAATTCGCTTGGCCATTCTGCTGTAAGGCTAACTGGCGCCGAGCCATTCCCTCTGCAGGCGATAAGTCGAGCCAAAGCGTTAAATCAGGCACAAAACCTTGACAAGCCATCAAACAGAGATCCTGTACATTTTTAACGCCAAGGCCTCTTGCATAGCCTTGATAAGCGATAGTAGAGTCATGAAAACGATCACAGATAACTAGACTGCCTTGCTCTAAAGCAGGTAGAATTTTCTCTTGCAGATGCTGTGCACGAGCAGCTAAGAGCATTAACAGCTCCGCTCGGCTTCCAATAGAGACGTTTGGACGCTTGTTTAAAAGCAGATCACGCAGGCACTCGCCAAGCTCTGTTCCACCTGGCTCCCGCGTCACGACAACACTCTTGCCACTCTGTGTGAAATAGTTTTCTAGTGCTTTGGAGAGGGTTGATTTACCAACCCCCTCGCCACCTTCGAGAGAGACAAAAAAGCCTTTGCGTTTAGCTTTTCCCATACAGATCTCTAGGTAGACTCTTCATGAGAAAGCATGGCATCTTCTGAATCGATGTCATTTTCATCGGACTCTTCGCTTTCTAAATCGGCGATAGACTCTTCTGGAATAGAAGATACACTCTTTTCACCGCTCTCCGTCTGCTCTTCTCCATTTTCTTCGCTATTTTCAAGCTTTTGAATCGCAACGAGCTTATCTTCCTCTTTTAGATTGACTAAACGGACACCTTGCGTGTTACGGCCCAAGACACGTAGGTCTTTCATATTGATTCGAACAGTTTGACCTGAAGTCGAAATCATGACGATGCTATCGCGATCGGTGACACAGACTGCCCCAATGACCTGTCCGTTGCGTTCGCTTGTAATAATGGATCGAACTCCAACGCCACCGCGGTTTGTTTGACGGAACTCATCGACATTAGAGCGCTTGCCATAACCATTTTCACAGACGATTAAGACCGTCTCATCACCACGGACAACTTCACAGCTTACAACAGAATCTTTTTCGTCACGCAGGTTGGCCCCTTTGACTCCTCGAGCTGTACGCCCCATAGAGCGAACATTGGCCTCGTCAAAACGCACAGCCATGCCGCTTGCAGTGAAGAGCATAATCTGTTCTCCACGATGGACTAAACGGGCAGCCACTAGCTCATCCCCTTCATCAATGCTCAACGCCCAGATCCCTTTGCGTCTTGGATTGCTAAACTCCTGCAGCTGTGTCTTCTTAATGACACCGCGGCGTGTCGCCATCGCAATGGCACTCTCTGTGTCGTCAAATGTTGGAACACGCAGCACAGTGGCAATCTTCTCTTCAGGACGCAGATCTTCCAGTAAATTGATAAGTGGCTTACCTTTAGACTTGCGACCGCTTTCTGGAATCTGCCATACCTTAAGCCAGTAGCAGCGGCCTAGGCTTGTGAAGATGAGGAGATAGTCATGTGCCGAAGCGACATACATGCCTTTAATCACATCATCTTCTCGTCGCATGGCGATACCAGAAACACCTTGGCCACCGCGACGCTGCTCACGGAAGGTGCTAACGGGCATGCGCTTGATATAGTCATCTTGAGAGAGTGTGATAATCATCTCATCGTTGGCAATGAGATCTTCCATATCCATTTCGCCTTCCGCCGCAATAATCTGTGTGCGACGGGCTGCTGTTTTGCGCTCTTTTCTAAGCTCTAACAACTCTTCACGGATAATCTGTCTAACAAGTGCTTCGTTAGCTAACACTTCTCGGTAGTGCGCAATCTTAATCTGAAGCTGGTTCAGCTCCTCTTCCAACTTGCCTTGCTCTAGAGCAGTCAACTGATACAAGCGCAATTCTAAAACAGCATGAACCTGCTTATCCGTTAAATCCAATGCTTCAATTAATTGAGTGCGCGCATCTTCGCGATTATCGCTTCCGCGAATAATTGCAACGACACGGTCTAGCATACTCAAGGCTTTTAAATAACCCTCTAAGATATGCGCACGTGCTTCAGCTTTGTTTAACTCAAAACGAGTGCGGCGACGAATTACATCGATGCGATGATCAATCCAGGCAGCAAGGATCTGCTTAACATTCATCAAACGTGGCAGGCCTTTATCCAAGGCGAGCATATTGCAACCAAATGTCACTTGCAGATCGCTGAACTTATAGAGCTGGTTGATGATGACTTCAGGCATCTCACCTTTTTTAAGCTCGATAGCAATGCGTAAGCCATCGCGGTCCGATTCATCACGCAGATCGGAAATACCGGTAATCGTCTTGTTATGGATCAGATCGGCAATCTGTTCGATTAATCGCGCTTTACTAATGTTATAAGGAATTTCATCGACAGCGATACGAGTGCGACCATCTTCACCCTCCTCAACCGTTAAGCGACCCCTTAAGATGACTTTGCCTCGACCTGTATGATAGGCCTCTTTAATGCCTCTATAGCCACAGATAATTCCACCTGTAGGAAAGTCTGGGCCGGGAAGATACTGCATTAGCTCATCAATCGTTGCTTTAGGATGCTCTAACAGGTGTAGCGTCGCATCGACAACCTCATTGAGATTGTGAGGAGGAATGTTTGTCGCCATACCGACAGCGATACCGGAGGAGCCATTGGTAATGAGATTGGGGAATTTGGCAGGAAATACACTAGGCTCTCGCTTCGTCTCGTCATAGTTTGGAAGCATTTCGACAGTATCTTTATCAAGATCTTCCATTAACTCGACTGAACTCGACGTCAGACGCGCTTCTGTATAACGCATGGCAGCAGCCATATCGCCGTCGATCGAACCAAAGTTTCCTTGGCCATCAATCAGAGGATAGCGCATCGCCCAAGGCTGAGCTAACCGAACGAGAGTCGGATAAATAACCTGTTCACCGTGTGGATGGTAATCCCCGGACGTGTCACCACATATTTTGGCACATTTACGATGCTTGCCGCCAGGACTCAAGTTCAGTTGGCGCATCGCAAAGAGAATTCGGCGTTGAGAAGGTTTTAAGCCGTCACGTACATCGGGCAGCGCTCTTGAAATGATGACTGATAGCGAATAGCGTAAGTAGCTTTCTCGCATCTCATCTTCAATATTCCGTGCAACGACAATCTCATTTTCAAAGTGGGACATCCCTGATGACTCCTCTATTCAGACAATCTATTGTTGGCACTACTGTTCTTCTAGACATCGAGGTTTTTAACAGATAGTGCATGCTGCTCGATAAAGGCTCGACG
This sequence comes from uncultured bacterium, assembly GCA_964654295.1. Lineage (GTDB taxonomy): Bacteria > Chlamydiota > Chlamydiia > Chlamydiales > JABDDJ01 > CAZZJE01. The sequence goes on from CAZZJE010000090.1 coordinate 4,559, forward strand.
TGGCGGAACCTCTTCACCCATCAGCATTGTAAACATATGATCAGCAGCCACGACATCGGGCAGTGTTACTTGGATCAGTGTACGCTTTGCAGGATCCATCGTCGTCTCCCACAACTGGTCAGCGTTCATCTCTCCCAATCCCTTGTAGCGCTGGATCTCTATCCCTTTACGTCCATTTTCACGGAAGAATGCAATCGTCTCACGCAACGTGTAGAAGGGAGTTGAACGATTCTCTTCATCCAAGATATCAAGGAGATGCTTATGGCTAATGAAGTAATCTTGGAGTGAGACGCCATATTTAGCCAGCTGCTCTTGTAAAAAAGCTAGCTGCTCAGGCTCGAATAGCTCAACAAAATGCAAGGGCTGTGGATGAAACTCACGCATTAGATCGGTAATTTCTTCTGCTGGAATCGAACGTAAAGTGGTCTCATGACGCTGACGTTGTAGGGCCTCTTCAGCCTCTTTAGCTCCTTGGAAATCATCTTCAGAATAGAGGAACTGCTGCCCATTTTGCGTCGAGATCATAAATTGTGGCAGTCTGCCCTGCTCATCTTGAGAATCTAGCCACTCTCTAAATGGCAATCCCTTACGCTCCAGCTTAGCGATAAAAGATTCAACATCTAGAATAGTCTCTAAAAAGTTTTTAGTCTCTTCTGAAGCGAGAGGCTCACTTGCACCTGCCAAACGGATTTTTACATCGCTTGTGCCTAGTTCTAACTGGTATTGATCCATCTCTTTTTCGGAGTGGATATAGCGCGACTGCTTTTTACGTGTCACTCGGTAGAGCGGTGGCTGAGCGATATAGATAAACTGATTTTCTACTAGGGCGGGCATATGGCGGTAGAAGAAGGTGAGCAGGAGAGTACGGATATGGGAGCCGTCGACGTCGGCGTCGGTCATGATAATAATTTTATGGTAGCGCAGCTTCTCTAGCTGGAAGCTATCGCTGCCAATTCCGCAACCTAAAGCGGAGACCATCGTCCCTACTTCTTGGTTTTGTAGGACGCGGTCTTGTCGCGCCTTTTCAACATTCAAAATCTTACCACGAATGGGTAAGATCGCCTGAAAGCGCCTATCACGGCAAGTCTTGGCCGATCCTCCAGCGGAGTCTCCCTCAACGATATAGATTTCGCATTTTGTCGGATCTCGCTCTTGGCAGTCTGTTAGCTTACCAGGTAGGCGAGCACTGTCCAAAGCTGATTTACGCAATGTCATCTCACGGGCTTTACGAGCCGCTTCACGAGCTTGCGCTGCTAACATCGCTTTAGCTGCAATCGCTTTGGCGATAGCTGGATTCTCATCAATAAAGATCGCGAGCTCCTCTCCCACAATCTGCTGAGCAACAGAAGCCACATCACTATTTCCTAAACGCTGCTTTGTTTGGCCTTCAAACTGTGGATTTGGCACTTTAACAGAGACAACCGCTGTTAAACCTTCACGCATATCCTCTCCACTTACAGAGAGTTTATCATTTTTTTGAAGGTTGTTAGATTTGATGTAGTTATTGAGAACGCGCGTTAAAGCTGTTGAGAAACCAGTTAGATGGCTACCACCATGCTTTGTTGGGATGTTATTAACGAAGCTAAAGATCGTTTCTGTATAACCGCCATTCCACTGCATAGCCACTTCAAATTCGATTGTGCCATCGTCACCTTCGCGCGAGCCTTTAAAATAGATTGGCTGAGGAAAGAGAGTCTCTTTATTTTCATTGAGATATGAGACAAAGGAGGCAAGACCGCCGCTATAGCAAAATTCGACAGGCTCTTTGGCATCTTCACGCTCATCAGAAAATTCGATGCGGATCCCACGATTTAAGAAGGCAAGCTCTCGGAGACGTTTGGCTAAGACATCGAAGTCAAACTCGGTAGCCCGCATGATCGTTGGATCAGGATGAAAAGTGATGCGTGTTCCGCGCTTATGAGACTCTCCAAGCTTACGTAAGGGCTCAACAACTCGTCCCTGAGAAAAGCTAATTTGATAAGCTGAGCCCTCTTTATAGACTTGAGCAATTAACTTATCGGAAAGCGCGCAGACACAAGAGACCCCAACGCCATGTAATCCGCCGGAAACCTTATAGGTATCTTTGTCAAACTTACCGCCAGCATGCAAGATAGTCATGACGACTTCAATCGCAGAGACATCTCGACCTTGCCGTTGTGACTCTTTTTCATGGCGCTCTACCGGAATTCCACGGCCATTATCTTCGATAGAAATGCTGTTGTCGCGATGGACCACGACGCTAATTCGATCGCAGTAACCCGCCATCGCTTCATCGATACAGTTGTCGACAACTTCATAGACCAAGTGATGAAGGCCGTCGATGCCGGTATCACCGATATACATACCCGGTCGCTCACGTACAGCTTGCAACCCCTCTAATACGGTGATCGAACTGGCGTCGTAGCGCTTAGCGCTCTGATCCTCTCTCTCTTCGCTCCCCTCAGCCATATGTACCATCCTGACTTGATCCTAAAAACATATTGATTACATCTATCGCGCTATCCCAAGCGAAACTGAACATCTTTTACAGAGGCAGTAGGAAAACGCGTTTGTAAGCGACGTAAAATCTTGGGCCGTTCAATACGGCTCAAAAGGCTATACAATGTGGAATTATTGACTTTGACTAGCAAAACGCCATGCGTAAAAGAGATCGCACGTGTCATTGTCGCTAACTGAGGACCAATAATTTCTGGCCAAGCAGCTAAAATCAGATCGGGACGATCGCTATACACCTTTTCAATCCGTCCTAAAACCTGCGGCAGCAGCTCGGACATGCGATGCGTCGTTACAGCCGTTCCATCGTAGTTTTTAGGTGTGCGGCGAAAGCCTCTCATCACTCCCTCCTTGGCGCATTTCTCCCTTTTGGGAAAACATCAATTATACCCGAATTCCAGCACATTAGCAAGCACTTTGCAGGAGATAGCCACATTAGCTAAAGGACAAAGTGGAGTTGACGGACGAAGCAGGCTTCGCGCTCCTTTAGAACTTATATTCTAACGATCCAATGACCGAGAATGAGGTCCAATGAGCACTATTAAAATTTCCTCTAAAATCAACTTCCGCACCATCGATCCCTAAAGTCACGCTGTCGCTTCCAGATCCTGTTTTAAAGTGCTGGACGTTGAAGGTTAGTCCATAGTACCAATATTCTTGGTAACGGCCATGGAAGCCGATGGAACCAACGAAGCCATGGCCATTTGCTTTCTGAATAAAGTCATCTAAAAAATCGGTGCGAAGGTTCCAATGTCCAGATCCACGATAGTGCACATGATGATATTCAAAACTCGCTGTGACAATTCCACATCCCCAGTCGTAGCCGATATCGACTCCAGCCCAAGGTCCTGTCCATCGAGCGACATATTTGCTATGCAAGCAATCCAATGGCCCTTCTATTCTAGGGTTGGGTAAAAAGAGCTCCAGTTCGCCTCCCTCCATATTCAACCTCTGTTCATTTAACGAGTAGCCGACGAGAGGCGCGAGCATCCAGCAATCGTCGCCAAATAGAAAACGATATCCAATTCCAGCCGATAGATCATAGAGGTCGCTACAATCGGCATCGCTGCGAGAAAAAGCGAAGCGGTCACGCCGTCCGCTTGAGGCGAAGTCAGAGTCAGTAACATGTCCACTCTGTACTGAAGCCCAATCTCCTGATGCTTTAAAATAAAGCCCCCAGCAAGCTTCCCAAGTCAGATGGCCAGAGACACAAAAGGACTCTAAATCCTTCCATTTCAATTCAGATAAGACATCAGGAACGCCACCTGGACCAGGAATGCTCCACTTGAGCGAGTCTCTGCGATAGCCAACTCCCAGATCTCCATCGATTTCACCTGGATAAAAAGCTTCGATTGGATTAAAAGCGGCTCCATAGATAAGTAGTGTACCGGCTAGCCAATTTGCAATTTTTTTCATCGATCTCTGCCCTTTTCTACATTATTGAAATATGAGGAGAGTTCATAACAGATTTTATAACTTTTCATGAAGGAAAAAAAATCTTTGGTTGACACTAAGAAAACTATCAATAATTAATTTGATCTTAATTCAATCTCAATTGATAATTATCATAAAATAGTTTAAAATCATTATTAAAAATACACAGGAAATTAAAGATGAAACAAGACCCAACTATTTTACCTTTGATTGCTATTACAGCAACAATTGATACAATCGATCGTGGAATCTATATGGGTCAAGATCGTTTCCTATTAAATTGTCGTTATCCAGCCGCGGTTTCACAATCTGGCGGCGTTCCAATA
>CAZZJE010000091.1:0-8777 GCA_964654295.1 uncultured bacterium
TTATTACTATGGTTATCCCTCCTATTACTATGGCTACTATCCCTATAGTAGTTATTATTACTACCCAGGCGGTCTCTATTTTTATTACCGCTAATTAAAGGGCAGTAAGAGATGAGAGGGCTCGGAGATAAATCTCCCTGCCCTCCTGCAAGGGGAAGAAACTGTCAATCCTCTTCGAATTCGAAGAAATCATCGACAAACTCTTTCCCTTCGGCCGTCTCTTCACCATCTGTTAAATCTTCCGTTAACTCCCCCTCCTCTTCCGATGGCACATGATAGCCCGTGATCTCTTTAAGTGGTGGGCCTTTGCGCTTACGCGTTCCTGTTTTACCCCGCAGTTGAAGTTTTAAGGGAACGCCGCTGTAGGAAAAGGTATCTCTTAACTGGTTGATTAAATACTTTTTGTAACTATCTGACATTAGGGAAGGGGAGTTGACAAATAGAACAAAGAAGGGGGGCTCAATAGCAACTTGAGCTAGGTAGTAAATGCGAAGCCGCTTACCATGGATGGCGGGAGGATGATTTTTCTGAAGGCAATTGGAAACAAATTTGTTCAATCTTCCAGTTCCTATCCTCTGACGGGAGAAATGATAGACGCTCAGAATATGGTCAAAAATTTTATCTAAATTGCGCCCTGTTTTTGCTGAAATAAAGAGCTTAGGGCAGTGATGTAAAAATGGCGCTTCTTCCTCAATCGCTTTGAGATAGTGCTCCATTCTGACTCCTTTAACTAGATCCCATTTATTAAAAATGAGGACACAACCTTTGCCAGCCTCTTCGATAAGAGAAGCAATTCTCTTCTCTTGAGTCGTCAATCCCTGCTCTGCATCGAGCATAAGGAGGCATAAATCCGCCCGCTCGATTGCGCGTTCGGTACGTAGGGAAGCAAATTTATCGACAACCTCATGTTCAGCATGCTTGCGGCGGATACCAGCTGTATCAATGAAAGTAAAGAGTGTGCCATTATGCTCCAACTTTGTGTCGATGCTATCACGAGTTGTGCCTGGAATTTCACTGACAATCGATCTCTCTTCATTTAGCAAGGCGTTTAGTAGAGAGGACTTACCCACATTTGGTCTTCCAATGATCGCAACACGGATGCTCTCATCTTTATCTTCTTCCTCTTCCGGGAATGGTGTCTCCTCCAGCGCTGTTTCTAAAAGATCTGCAATTTGCCAACGCTGCGTTGCGGAAACGGGAACCATTTTGGAGATACCCAGGCTATGGAAGTCATGCATCACCTGCTGCTGGTCTGGATGATCGACCTTGTTAATAGCTAGACAGAGCGGCTTAGAGACTCTTTTAAGAAGTTTTGCCACTTGTCTATCTAGCTCCGTCACTCCGACTTGAGCATCAACTACTAGGACAAGAGCGTCTGCCTCTTCGATCGCAATTTCAGCCTGACGTGTAATCTGCTCCTGAAAAGGAAGTTTTGAGTTGCTGTCGATTCCACCTGTATCGATCACTTCAAACGGTTTTCCAAATAGTTCCGCTTTGGCGTATAAACGGTCTCGTGTAATTCCTTCCGCTTCATCAACAATTGCAACCCGTTTTTTGCAAATACAGTTGAATAGAGCCGATTTTCCTACATTCGGTCGTCCAAGAATCGCAAGTTTCGGTAATTGAGCCATTTTTTCTCTCCGAACGATCATTTTAAAATGGAAAGAATACCCATTTATAGGTTAAAAATGAATTGGTTTTCTGCTGTTTATGCTTTATTTAAGATAATAAGCAGAAAAAAGTGCGAAGAGGAGAGGCTAAATATTTATCATGAGGATGAATGACTACTTTGATGACATATCCCTTTTAACCTTTAAAAAAGATCTTCAAGGGTATCGATGGAACATTGCCAAACAAGATCTTCTTGCTGGCTTTAATGTAGCTTTAATGACTGTTCCTCAAGCAATTGCATATGCCATCTTGGCCGGTGTTCCCCTAGCTTGTAGCCTCTTTGCCTCCATCTTTTCCGCTGGCTTAGCCTCCTTTTTCTGCTCTTGCCGTTTCTTGGTTGTTGCCCAAAGTAATGCAATTGCCATGCTTATCCAATCTGGTCTTTCCGAGCTCCTTTTTACTCACTATCGTGATGTTACCGGTGCCGAACGAGAAATTATTGGAGCCCAACTCATCATCCAGCTCTCATTTTTAATCGGCTTGATTCAGCTACTTGCAGCTGGATGCCGTTTGGGGCGTTTGACTCAGTTTGTAAGTCATTCTGTTATAGTAGGTTATGTTGTTGGGACCGCGCTGGCAATCGCGATTAATCAGCTCTATACCTTTTCCGGAATTCCTCAAGAGAGTGGGATCTCTTCTCTCTACCATCGAGCAATCTTTTTACTTTCTCATCTGAACTGGATCCACTTCCCAACCTTAATCGTGGGAGCCTTCTCTTTAGCGCTTTTACTCTCTTTACGTGCCTATAATCCACGCATTCCAGCAGCAGGACTTATGCTTGTGGCCTCGGCGCTTATCCTCTTTTTTCTGCAGGATGACGAAGGGTTAAAGCTGCCATTTTTAGATTTAAAGGAGAATTGGCGCGTTTCTATTGTTGGAGACTTAGGTGCCATCGGAGGGTTAATCCCCGACTTAAGCATTCCAAATATTGATTTTTCACTGATCAATAAAATGCTCCCCTTAGCTTTTGCGGTGGCTCTTTTAAGCGTCTTGGAAACAAGTTCGGTTGCGCGCTCGATTGCGGCTAATTCAGGTGAGCGCTTATCGGTCAACCAAGAGATCTTTGGCGTTGGGGTCGGCAACTTAACCTCTGCTCTTGTGGGTGCTGTTCCTATTTCAGGAAGCCCTTCTCGCTCCATTCTCAATTACCAAAGCGGTGCCCAAACGCGCTTTTCGGCAGTCTTCAGTGCCCTTTTTGTCGCTATTATTATAGCTGCGTTAAGCTTCTTTGTGACACGCATCCCTTTAGCCTCTCTGGCCGCCTTTCTACTTTTTATCGCCTGGTCAATCGTTAACAAGCCTCAGCTGCTTCTCTGCTGTAAAGCAACTGGCTCAGATGCTTTTGTTCTATGGGCGACAATTGCTGCCTGTCTATTTTTTAGCTTCGACGTCGCGTTCTATATTGGTGTCGGCCTCTCGGTTACACTCTATTTAAAAAAGGCAGCAGCGCCGCAATTAGTCGAATATGAGGTCGATACAACAGGTAAGCTGATGCGTGCCCTCTCTACTCGCTCCTCAGATCGTAAGCCAATACGGGTTATCAAGGTAGAAGGCGAACTCTTTTTCGGTGCGGCTGACCTCTTTCAAACGACTTTAAAAACAATTGCAGAAGATGATATCAGCACGCGTGTGATTGTTCTCCAGCTTAAAAATGCTCGAGATATTGATGCAACGACTTGCCTAGCTTTGGAGCGTCTAAACGACTACTTAAAAAGCTCGGGGCGCTGTCTCCTTGCCTGCGGAATTATGCCCTCTGTTTGGGAAGTTTTAAGTGATTCAGGGTTAGTGGAAATTATTGGCAAAAAAAATCTCTTTTTCTTTGATGAACGTCAGCCGCAGCTTTGTATGCAAAAAGCTCTATGGCGCGCTCGCCAAATTGTGGAAGAGGCTTCTGCGCCCCTCTCTCCGGCTGTTTCTGCTCGTTCTATCACAGATCAACCTGTTGCCGAGCTCTCTCCAGAGGCTGCAGCTGTTAAAGATCCTGTTTCTGGGTAGTTTTAGCGTAGGTTTTAGGCTGTGAAGTCTCCGTGCAGGCTAAAACCGACGCTACCAGATCGAATTATTCTACGGACAACACATAAAAAGCTTTAAACGCAAACTGGTTGTTTGGACGTTCTGAAGCTTCAATAGTCACCTGATGGCCTACCCAATCTTCTAGATTAATCATATTGCTATAAAGGTAAGCAATCGGCAGACGTTGTGCTGTGACCAGCATATAGTCACCAGGCTTATTTTTCACATTGCGGCCATAAGGCTCAATTGTTCCTTTCAGCCAAACTGCCTGCATACGCTGCTCATCATAGAAGTCATTCAGAGTTGCACCCGGATGGTTTTGCTGCCACGCTTTGAAGAGACGCTCTTCTGCTGTGTTCCACATAAGCATTTTGGGAGTCACACCTGTTCCCAAATTAAGGGGGACACTAGCAGGTGCCTGTGGCGCTTGATTTTGAGCTTGCTGATTTTTTAAATCTTCTAGCTCTTGCTGTCTCTGAGTTAGTTGTGCTTCAATTTGCTGACTGCGGTTGTTTAAAGCCTCCGCCTGCAGCTGCGACTGCTGCTCAAGGTAGCGCATTTTCTTGTGTAGATACTCATCTTGCAGGCGTGCTAAAGCCTCTTTGGCTTGTGTCTGCTGTTCAGGAAAATCATTGTATTGGCTAATGATTGTATTAAGCTCTTTTTTGATCTCTTCAAATGAGCTTTTTTCATAAGGCGTCTCCAGCTCTTCATCTACTTTGGCCAACGCCTCTTGAAGCTGCTTTTTCAAATCTGCTTGCCGCTGCTCTTGCTGAGCTAAATAGTTGGCGTCCCCAGCATTTTCAATGTACTCTTTGCTAATATAAAATTTGGCTGATTCTGGAAGCTCAATTTCCAGCCACTTTGGATTAGCGTTAAAAGGCAGTCCCTCTACTCGATCACCTTGGCTTAGCTGTGCAACAACAGCCGACTCTAAGTGAGGCTCTTGACGGACGTTAACGCGGTTACCCTCGACAACATTATCTAAAATTAAGGTACGGTAGACATAACCTTTTGTTCCTTTGGAGGGGGCAACTGCATAGAAATCGTCAGTTTCTCCGACGACAACAAAAAGTTCTCCCTTGGGAGTTTGTCTTAAAATCGGGCCATCTAGATTGGGTTGTAAGCGAATACGAACCTTATTACCCGTGACTCTTCCTGTAAACGGTTTAAAAGGTAAAGTTTGTAGGGGACGGGCTTGTGTTTTTACTGCTGTTTCATCATCAGCTGTAACGGGAGCAATAATAGATAATGTTGTGGCAAAAAGAGTGCTTAAAATAAGAGAGCGGGGGAGGGTGCACATGATCGCAATTCCTCGCGTTAAGAGAAATAAAAAAAGATCGAGCTCTTATGAGCTTATTAACTGAAACAGGCGAGATTGTACGCGCTCAGCTCTTTTCGAACAAGCAAGCTCAGCGCGATTACTAGAAAGAAGGAATATTAGCTCTTTAAAACGGCTAAGACGTGCTCGCAGCCTCTTTTTCCACAAGTGCAGCCAACAGGTTCTCCTAAAAACACATTGTAACTTTCTGTTGCATCTAAACGATTTGTCACCCGAAATAACTTTTCTCCCGTCTGAACAATCTCCCATTCTGAAAATGAGAGCTCTTGATCCGAAACAGGCTCCCCTTCCTCTTGTACCACCACCTCAGCATGCGCCTCTTTTCCATGTAGAACACGCAGCATCTGACAATGATAGCAGTTGCAATGTGGCTCTGCTTCAGGCAGGTTGGATGTCTCCTGAGGGCCAAGCATCTGAGCGAGCATACTCATTTTACTGAGGGCTTCGGGTGGTAAATCAGGCGCATGTGCCTGTTCAGGGTCGTGTTGCAACATCGAACTCATGTTTTTCCATAATTCTCCCGATAAGCCGCGTGAGAATTGCTTCGATAGCTCGCTCCATGAAGAGAGGGTTTCGGATGAGAAACCTTCCTCCCGCTTAGGTGGAGTCTTTTCAGGAGAATCATCTTGAGTTTTACGCTCTAAGTAGAGCGCATGAGCAGTAAAAATTTTCTCAAGTGCTTCGGTAGAGAGATTTGGAATCGAAATCGTCTCGCCGCTGCTAAGAGTAATCATCAGGGCGTCATTGCGGACGTGCATGCTATCAATCCGGCTCCAATGAGTGGATAAATAGGGGACGATGCTGAGCATCTGATTGGTAATAATAATCTTCATAGTGCACGACCTTTATATGTCAAAAATCTCTTAAGTGATTTGCCTAGGAGATTTTTCTAGATTTTCCACATCTATTACGGCATAGTCAACGCCATGTAACTTGACCGCGCCGAAGCGTGGAATGAGAGAATTATTTAGAACTAATTCTCTTATTATCGACTATAAGTATACAATTTTTAATCACTTTTGTCAATATTTAGCACTCCATGACTAAGAATGCTGATTTAGAAAGTCCACCTGCAAAAAAGCGTAAAACGTTTGTAATTGATACGAACGTTCTACTCCATGATCCCGAGGCGATTGCACAATTTCCCCGTCATCAAATTATTATCCCAGTGACTGTCTTGGAAGAGCTCGATCGTCTAAAGCGTTCGCCTGGTGAACTGGGGTATAATGCTCGTGCAGTCTTCCGTTTTTTGAACTCCTTGCACACGATTGGTACAGGAAATTTGCACACGGGAGTCAAGCTGCATAACCAAGCGACTGTTTCAATAATGTTAGAAAAAGAGATCGAGGCCTCTTACGATTTTTCTCTTGATCGTTCCGTCAATGATAACAAAATTATCTTGGCAGCCTATATCCTTAAGAAACAAGGAGAGCGTGTGATCTTTGTCTCCAAAGATTTTGCCGCTCGCATCAAAGCCGAAGCCTTAGGCATCGAGGCGCAAGATTATGAGAATTTGAAAGCGGCCTACGATACAATCTACAAGGGAATTGTAAAAATCGAGCTGCCAAAGCATGAGATCGATCTCTTTTACAAAGATGGTCAAATTAAGATCGAAGGCCAGCAGTTTGAGCCAAATCAATATTGTGTGATGACGTCTCTGGAGCACTCGTCTGCGATAGGCAAGTATAACGCAACTGCCGGACAAGTGGAGCCATTGCTTAAAAGTGTACCCATGTGGGGTCTAAAACCTCGTAATGTGGAACAGAAGTGCGCCGCAGATCTTCTGTTAAGAGATGATATTAAGCTTGTAACATTGGTTGGACCAGCCGGAACAGGAAAAACATTGCTTGCTCTTGCTGCAGGAATGCGTAAAGTATTCGATGAAGGCCTTTATAATCGCCTCCTGATCAGCCGCCCTGTTGTGCCGATGGGACGCGATATCGGCTACCTACCCGGAACAAAAGAGGAGAAGCTTCTTCCTTGGATGCAGCCTATCTTCGACAACCTGGAGTTTCTCTGCGACACCGCTGGAAGCGGCGGCGATTCGACCGAGACTCTTCGTTGGGTGATGGATAGTAAGAAAATCGAGATGGAAGCCGTCACCTACATCCGCGGTCGCTCTCTACCTAAAATGTATATGATTGTTGATGAAGCTCAAAACTTAACACCTCACGAAATCAAAACCATTATTTCAAGAGCGGGAGAGGGGACAAAAGTGATTTTAACTGGAGATCCCACCCAAATTGATAACCCTTATCTAGATAAAGATTCGAATGGCTTAACTTATGCCGTTAGCAAGTTTGCTCCTTATAAGCTTTATGGGCATATGTTCTTAGGTCGTACGGAAAGATCAGAGTTAGCGGCTTTAGCTGCTGAGGTGTTATAATCATGAAAATTAAAAGAGAGAAAAATCAAAAAAAAATTTTCTCTCTAAAACTTAGATGCGATGATTAATATTCTCTAAACCTCGAAGACGGCGGCGACGAAGAGTGTCGGCAACAACCTCTTGCTGTTTGGATTCAGCTTCTTGTTGATCTGCAATAGCCTTATCCATTAAAGATGAAGCATCAAGGGAACCAGAACTGTTAGAAACAACGCCTGCATCATCACTATCTCCTCCTTGCATTGCTTGAAGAGCTTTCGCTACCGCTTCAGCATAATACAAATCGGCTCCTGTAACATCGGGTTTTGAGTTGTAAATAGGAGATGACATAATTTTTACCTAATAATGCTGATTAGCATTACCCTCTACTTCTATTTTAATATGAATTAACGATTAAAAACATGAATAATTTAATTGTAAAATAAATCGACAATTTAAAGCGCAAGCTGAAGCTTTTCAGTGAGATGGCGGATTTACAGAGCGTCTCTATAGAACGCGAATAGCGTCCAGAAAGTCCACTTAGTCTATCAAGTTCACTTTGTCCCTATTTATTTTTCTTGAGTTTTGAATGTTTGTAGCTTAAAATAGCCGCATTATAAAAATTATTTTAGGATCAGCTATGCATTCATCTATCAAAAAATATTGGTTGTTTTCTTCCATTCTCTACCTGGCTTTGTTGCTGCTTGACACCTTCTTGGCCGATTCAGAGATGAGCTTTAACTTTGAATTTTTTTCTTTAATTCTATCTATTCCCTTTGGATATTTAGCTTTAGAAGTTTTAAATTTCACAGCTCTCTATCTCTTTTCTTGCAGAAAAAATGGAACGAAGTTGTTGACTCTAAATATGATACTAAGCCTTTTTAGAATGGTTGTTTTACTGCTTGCTTTCTGGTTTTGGGAACAGGTTAAAGCCACGTATCAAGAGTATCCCGAACGAAATTTTGTAACTGATATGAGCCTTTCAGTTGTTTATTTTCTGGTCACTGCGCAATGGTTTTTCTTTTCTTATAAATTGAGAAGGGAAAATAAGATAATAAGAAAAAACACAATCCTATCACAAGTCATGTCTCTACCTGAATGCCAAGCCTTAATTGAGGAGCTTAAGTCTGAAAAAGAGGTGAATGCACTCTCTTCAAAATATTATGAATGCCTTCAGAGCTATCCTCAAATCGCGAATACTTTTGAAAAGATATATAAGCAGCGAGAGATAGAGCTAAAGCAAGCAAATTAACAATCTATCCCCTTACAAAGTAAAGCTCTCGTTTTAGATAAAGATCTAAGGTGGAATATAAAAAGAGGCTAATGTACAAAAAGTAAACATTCAGTCACTAGTAAAAAATATAGAGTACATCACTGTTCGTCTAAAGA
>CAZZJE010000092.1:0-8768 GCA_964654295.1 uncultured bacterium
CAGCATCTCGACAAGTCGAGATGAGCAAAAAGCGGCGACAAGTCGCCGCACTCCACATTTTCTTCAGCTGCACCTCAAACGCTAAAGGCTTTTTGAACGATTTCTATTGGCATCGTTGCGATCTTCTGTTCCCACGACATGTGGACGAGTATCGCCAACGACACGATTTCCTACAATATCACTCTCTACAACGCGATCTGTTGTAGGATCCCCGTGCCATTCGTCTGGATGGCTGGTTCTGAAAACGGCTGCAGCTAGAGCTCCACCGACAAAGTTGGCAATGAAAAACATCCATAAATCTTTCCAAGCAACAATTTCCCAGATACTAATTCCAAGGGCAACAGCTGGGTTAAAGGCTGCTCCAGAGATTGTTCCTACGGCATAGGCACCTGCTAATACAATGAAGCCAATCGCTAAGCCAAAGTAGGCATTGCCATAGGTTGACTTTGCCGTTGCTGTATTTAAAACAACAAAGCATAAGGCAAAAGAAAAAAGCAGCTCTGCTAAGAAAGGTCTAACTCCCGTGAGTTCTAAAGTGATTTCAGCCACATGACCTTTGAAATAGATCACTAAATAGGCTGCAATAAAGGCAGCGACAAGCTGTGCAATCCAATAGGCAATCAGATCTCGCAGAATTAAACGCCCTCTAAGGTAGACAGCTAATGAGACGGCAGGGTTTAAATGAGCGCCCGAAACATGTCCAGTAGCATAGACAAGAGCAGCTAAAACAGATCCTATGGCCAAAGGCGCAAGAAAAGGGGCGGCGTTGGGCTCTAAAACAGTCATTCCTACTGTCAATACGAGAAAAAAGGTGCCAATAAATTCATACGCGTACTTGGCATAACTATGGGGTATATAAGTCATTGCCATATTCCTCTCCTTATACTTTCAAAATCTTAGGCTAGAGTTTTTCTTGCCATATTTTGGTCGTAAATCCTGTCTTTATAAATGTCAATATATTAATTTAATTTTTCTATGCGTTCTAAAAGGTCGCTTCTTGACTTTCTATTAGACTGATATTAAAATCTCATATTTTTTTGTTGTTAAAGGGTTTTATGATAGTTGAATTAAGAAACAGTAGTGAGAGATCTGTTGAATTAGATTTAATTAGATCCAAGCTGTCTAATAATTGGTTGGGTAGAGGAATTAGATCTTTTAAAAATTTCTTATTCACTGGTCTTGCCATGCAAGCCATTCCATCCACCTTTGCTCAGACTACAAATTCAGAACCTTGTCTTAATGGAACTTTTGTAGCGGCCCCTGAAAATAATGCAACTCAACTTCACTCTTACATGTGGCGAGTGATTCCAACTCTTTCCAATGCTTTCAACTCCTCTGCTGCATCCACCTGTTGCGAACAGATGGAAACAACATTTAATGCTGTGATAGAAGAGCTCTCAGCCTGGGTCAATCGTAGTCACAGCAGCGAAATGTGTGAAAAAAATGCGACGGAGATTTTTAGCTTCTGGTCTAATGGAGAGAGCCTTGCTCTCTGGCTCCAGTCCAACACTTCCAACCTATTAAGTAGTTTATGCAGCTTAGGCAATGGAAATTTTCCCATTGCAAATGAGGAGATCCAATCTTTAAGAGAGCAATGGGCTCAGTGTGAAGAGGAAAATTCCACCGCTTTTCATTTCCAATGGTGGCATGCCACACTCTCTTTTTGCAGTCTCTTTGGTTGTTATCTCTCAATCGCTCTCTGCGCGCGTTATATGTGTAGAGACAAGCCGGCATCTGAGCCGGCAAAAGCAAATTTAAATCTTCGAGATACAGTGCCATTGGTTGTTTATAAGCAACAGGAAGAATCCGCTAGTTTCTCAAAAGAAAGCGAATTGGAGCAGCTAGCAGAGCAGATAGAAATTGAAATAGATGCAGAAGGAAACACGATAGTCGTTGATTGACATTGTTGCTTGATTCGGGCATGTTGCGTATTACCTAAGTTTTGAGTTTTTTCCCTAAGGATTCAGTATGTGGGTAGAACGCATCTATACGCCTGGTTTAGCTGTCAATACCTATTTAGTTGGAGATACGCTAAGCGGTGAAACTGTCGTTATTGATCCTACGCGCGATATTGCACCTATCCTCTCAATGGCCAAGGAGAAGAAGGCAAAGATAGATGGGATTATTGAGACACACGTGCATGCCGATTTTACATCGGGAGCAAAAGAGTTGAAAGAGAGCTTAGGAGGTCAGCCGCTTATTTACTGTTCAGCCATGGGGGGAGAGGAGTGGGTGCCCTCATATGCCGATGCAAAAGTTTATGATAGCGATAGCATTGCCTTAGGCCGAAGCTCTCTGGTTGCAATCCACACTCCTGGCCACACACCTGAGCATTTGTGTTGGATAGCATTTGATGGTAAAAATGCTGAAAAACAGCCTTGGGGCTTGTTTACAGGCGATGCGCTCTTTGTCGGAAGCATTGGAAGGCCTGATTTGTTAGGGAGCGAATATTTAGATACGCTTTTAAAAGAGTCCTACAAAACTGTTTTTGAGCGTTTGGCTAAGCTTCCAGATTTTTTAGAGGTTTTGCCAGGCCATGGCTTAGGGTCTGCTTGTGGAAAAGGAATTCGCAGTCGTAGCAGCTCCACACTTGGCTATGAAAGGTGTTCTAACCCTTTTTTTATGCCGCGTCCATTTGATGAGTGGCGGAAAGAACTTTTGAAAGAGATGCCGCCAGCCCCACCCTATTACCAGCATCAAAAAAGACGTAATACCCAGGATATTCCCTTGCTTAAAACTTTGGCTGCTCCTAATGAGATAGAAATAAAAGATCTTGCTCCAGATGATCAATTAGTCGACATCAGGCTCCCTTTAAATTTTTCAGAGGGCTATCTTTCAAACTCTCTAAATGTTCCTATTTCACTCCACTTTCTCAGTTGGATTGGTCTATTTGTTGATATTCAAAAACCCCTGGTTTTAATAGGTTCTTTACAAGAACAAATCCAAAATGCTGTTGAGCGCCTGCGTCTCATCGGATTCGATCTGATTCAAGGATACCTGATCCTTTCCGATTCTGCCACTTTGCCAAACAGATCACAGCAGACGATGATCGATACGTATGAACTTTTTCAACGTCTAAAAGATCCCGAATGCATCCAAGTCATCGACGTTCGTAGCGAAGAGGAGTGGCTTTCAGGTCATATCCAATCCTCAGAAAACATTCCACTAAGTGTGTTAGACAAAAAGTTGGATAAAATTTCTAAGGAAAAGCCGGTTGCACTTATCTGTGCCAGTGGGGTGCGCTCTTCTACGGCCGCTTCTCTACTGCGGAAACATGGTTTTAAAGAGGTTATCAATATCAAGGGGGGCATGCAAGCTTGGAAAGAGGCTGCTTTGCCTATCGTTAATCAAATTTGAGGAGGAATTATGGCGTCTTCTATTAAAGACCAGCAGACAAACTCTCTCCGAATCGGTGATACAGCTCCTAACTTTAATGCAGAAACAACGGAAGGCCGCCTCACATTTTACGATTGGGCCGGCAGCGACTGGGTCATCCTCTTTTCCCATCCAAAAGATTTTACTCCCGTCTGCACCACAGAGATTGGTTGTGCCGCTAAAATTAAGCCTGCTTTTGATAAACGCCATGTAAAACTTTTGGCACTTAGTATTAACAATCTCGATTCGCACCAACGCTGGATTAAAGATATCAACAGCAGCCAGCAGACAGAGGTTAATTATCCTCTCATTGCCGATGAAAAGGGTGAAATTGCACGCCTTTATGGCATGCTTCATCCTGAAGCTAGCGAGACTTGGACTGTTCGAACAGTATTTATTATCGATTCCAATAAAAAAATTCGCGCCACCTACGCCTACCCTGCCTCTACAGGTAGAAACTTTGAAGAAATTTTACGTTTAGTTGACTCGCTTCAGCTGACTGACAGCAACAGCGTGGCGACACCAGCTAACTGGAAGCAGGGCGATGAGTGTGTCATTCTGCCTAAAATTACCGATCCTGAAGAGATTAAACGCCTCTTTCCTCAAGGATATAAGGAGGTGCTGCCCTATTTGCGACTCACCAAGATTCCTTAAGCTCCTCTTTTTATAGGCAGTAAGTATGCGTGCAACCCAATATTTGATTGAGGCGTTCCAAAAAGAGGGTTTGAGCCATATTTTTATGGTGCCGGGAGGTTTGGTTGACCATTTTTATACCGATCTAACCTCCCACTCTGCAATCACACCCATTGTAGCGGCTCATGAAGCCGGTGCTGTCTTTATGGCGGACGGATATGCTAGAGCGAGTGGACTCTTTGGTGCTGCCTTAGTTATTGGCGGTCCGGGGACGACAAACAGCATCACAGCATTGGCTGCCGCATGGACCGATCGTTCGCCTGTTTTTCTTATCAGTGGAGAAGTTCCCACTTTTTGGGAAGGCTTGGGAGGTTTTCAAGATGCCTCTCCAGGCTCTTGGAATGATATTACGCTGTTAAGCAATGTGACATTAATGAGCCAAACAGTTGAACGCATCGAACTGCTAGCTCCCTATTTTCGCAAAGCCTTGGCTCATATGAAAACGGTTCGTTCAGGGCCGGTTCATTTGAGCTTACCTGTAGATATTCAAACAGCAGATCATCCTTTTCCTCCTTTTGAAGCCATCCAATACCGCTCTCGAACGATTGATTCCACTCAGCTTTCATCAGTCAAACAAAAGCTAGCAGAAGCTTGCTTAAGGCCTGGTAGCAACGGTAAAATTGCGATTCTTATTGGAGCAGGCGTTGAAACGAGCGATGCCACCGAAGAGCTGCTTGAGTTTTCAGAACGCTACCTCATTCCCGTAGCGACAACATTGCGAGCCAAAGGATCCTTTCCTGAAGATCACCCCTTTTCCCTCGGTGTTTTTGGATATGCCGGCCATCGGCCTGCTATAGAGACTATTCTTTCAGGGCAATTAGAGCTGCTCCTTGTCATCGGTTCCGGTCTAAACCAGCGCGATACGCTCTTCTGGAACCAGCAGCTACGCTCTTGCAAAACTTTCATTCAAGTCGATTCCGACCCCACGCAGCTGATTAACCTCTATAAAAATGATTTAGCGATGGTAGGAGACGCAAAGCTATTTTTAAAAGCTCTTTTAGAAGAAGGCGAGCATGAAGCGCCTTTAGAAGCGACCAAAAATGGGCGGCATGATTGGCTCGTCTCTCTCGATCGCCTACCGCACTATTACGATTTTGAAAATTGTTCTAGCAATGCAATGCCTATACATCCTGCTCGTGCGATCAGTGAGTTTCATCTGCAGTTTCCTCAAAATGGCATTGTCCTTGTCGACTCGGGCGCTCACCGCGCCTTTTGTGGCCATTACTGGCAATCTTATCATCCTAGAACCTACCTTTCTGCCACAAACTTAGGTCCGATGGGATGGGCGATCCCTGCTGGAATAGGTGCCGCTCTAGCAAGGCCTGATCTTGCATGTGCAGTGTTTACGGGAGATGGATGCATGCAGATGCATGGGATGGAGATACAGACGGCCGCACGTTACCATGTTCCCGTCATCTACTTTGTTCTTAACAACAGTGCCCTTGGCAATGTCTACTTAAGAGCTAAAGAGATGGGGGTGGAGCAGGCTGCTCTGACGGAGATTCCTACGCATGATTGGGCAAAATTTGCCGAAGCATTAGGTGTAAAAGGGCGAAGAGTCACCCAGCCAGAAGAGCTGAAAGAGGCGATTGCGTGGGCTCTCGCTCAAAAAAGTACAGTTGTTTTGGATATTCTTTGCGGGAGAGATTATGGCACTCCTGTTTCTCCCTATAGCAAGTCAAAACAGCAGTGGCATGATAACGAATAACTTTTGGAGAACCTATGGCAGAGCTTCCCGACCCAGCCGATCATCTTGACCCTCAGATGAAGCAGCTTCTAAATCAGCTAGAAGCTAAACGCGGCTCAAAGATTGCAATGTATCGGGCGATGTTCAATAACCCTCCCTTAGCAGAGCATGTCAGCCAGCTTGGAACCTTTCTACGCTTTCAAAGCTCTCTTCCAGGAAACATTCGCGAAGCGACAATATTGATGACAGCCTATCTGCTAAAAGCACATTATGAGTGGGAAAAGCATCAGGAGCCAGCCAGACAGGCTGGACTCGACCCAAAATTGATTAAAGCAATAGGAGAGGGAGGTGACCTTTCTCATTTTCAAGGACCCTACAGTGATCTGCAGCGCTTAGTCGAGATTGTTATAAACCTGCATGTTATTCCTGAGGAGCTTCAGGGGCGTTTAGAAAAAGCTGTTGGTACCGCAGGTGTTGTAGAGTTAACCATTATCATTGGTTTTTATCGGATGATCGCAGGCTTTATAGCCGCATTTCAAGTTGGATCAGCTAGTGAGGTTGTGTGAATACTTTTTTTAAAAGCGCATGCTTTTGCCTGCTGGGGCTCTGCTATCTATTTCTCGTTTGTGCATCACCACCCAAAAGAGGAGCGGCGGGCTTGATGATCTCTTCTCTTCAAGTAGGTCAGCCAACAACCTGGATTACTCTTAATAACGGGTCTGTTTGGAGATATGAAGATCGGGGAGGTTTTCAGCATGCCTGGTTTATTGGAGATCAAGTCGAGCTTCGCCCATCAAAATCTTCTTTAGTCTGGATGTTATATAACCAAAGCTATTCGAGCTCTATTCCTGTGCTGTTAGAAAAATCTGACAGCCACCTGCCTCGATTGGTCGAAATCGAAGAAGAGGGACTGATTTTTGTATTGAGTGACGGCACCGTTTGGCAAGTTAATTGGTGGGACGCTATTTTAAAAAAGAGCCGCAATTGGCAGATTGGTGATTCACTTTTAGTGACTCCATTTCAAGAGAATCAAATGGCAATTTATCTGATCGCTGATTTGAATCGCGAAATGGAGTATGTGAGAGCCGTTCCTCTACAAGATCACGAGGAGCATCTGCCTTCGGAAGGAGAGCCTGAATTTAAAATAGGCAATCCGCGCGGTTGATTCCAGATCTGTAAATTCTCCTGCAGAGCGAGCTGTCCACATGCAGCTGCAATGTCGTCGCCTTTTGTATAGCGGCAGGTGTTGATGATCTTTGCTTCATCTAAGACTGCGCGAAAGGCTACGATGGCTTCGTGGCTTGGACGAGAGAGCCGCACATTTGGAACTGGATTATAAGGGATTAAGTTGACTGTACATTGACGTCGCTTAAGCAGCTTCGCCAGTTCGTGGGCATGCTCAGGTTGATCATTGATTCCTGAAATCAAGGTGTACTCATAAGTAATATCGCGTTTTGTCACGCGCTGGTAATTATCCATCGCATCCAAGATCTCTTCTAGATCATAACGGCGTGCATAAGGAATAATCTTTTTACGCACATGTTGATTAGGTGCATGCAGGGAAAGGACTAAGTTAACCCGCAAATCAGCCTCTTCTGTAAAGCGACGAATTCCTTCGATAACTCCTACTGTCGATACCGTAATCCGCCTTTGAGAGAGCCCTAATCCTTCAACGGAGCAGATGTGTCGAATTGAGCGTACGACATTTTCATAGTTTTCAAACGGCTCACCCATGCCCATATAGACCACATGGGAAATGCGCTCATCTTTTTCAGCTAACCAGCGATTAATATGCAATAGCTGCTCGACAATTTCAGCAGTCGATAAATTACGGCGAAAGCCTTGCTGTCCAGAGGCACAAAAAGCACAGCGAGCGGGACAGCCAACTTGAGAAGAGAGACACACCGTACGGCGATCACCCGAGCAGATTAAGACCGATTCGACAAGGCCACCATCTGACAGCTTCCATAAAAATTTATAGGTCTCCAAATCATCCGACGGCTGCACGCGCTGGAGAGATAAAATAGGAAAAGGAAGCATCTCTTTGAGCTTGTCTCGCAAAACCTTCGAGAGATTTGTCATGGCATTCCAGTCGACAACCCCTTTTTGATAAATCCAATCAAAAATTTGTCGCGCGACAAATCGCTTCTGTCCCGTTTGCTCCATCCGCTCTTCAAGCTCTTTAAGCGCAAAATTGCAGAGCGCTTCCATTTTAGCCTCCTTGAATACTTAGTGAAAAAAGTGTAACATATAATAGTGTTTTAGAATAGAAATTTGAGTCTAAATATTCATTTTTTTATTTAATTAGCGAATTTCTATTTTGATGTTTATTGGAGTCTTGCCTGATGTCCGCTCCACAACTTTTACAGTTTGATCGCTACTCCACTGATCCTGGCGTCTATCTTATGAAAGCGGCAGATGGTCATGTGCTCTACATTGGAAAGGCTAAAAACCTTAGACAGCGTATCAAACAATATTTTGTTCCGGGCGGAGATGGGCGTTCTATGATCCCTTTTCTGGTCAATAAAGTCGTCTCCATCGAAACCATTTTAGTAAACTCTGAAAAAGAGGCTTTACTTTTAGAAAATACTTTAATTAAGCGACACCAACCTCCCTACAACGCTCTCTTAAAAGATGACAAAAGTTATATTGCACTGAAGATTACACGTAAGATGTGGCCAACTTTAGAGATCGCTCGCTACCGAGGTCATCCACCGAAAGATGGACTCTACTTTGGGCCTTATACAAGTGCTAATGCCGCTCGGACGACGTTGGAATGGATGCGAAGGCTCTTTCCAATGCGGCAATGTTCCGATCAGGAGTTTGCCAAACGGAAACGTCCCTGTATTTTGTATGGAATGAAGCGTTGCCCCGCCCCTTGTGTCGGCTTGTGTACTCCTGAAGAGTATGAAAAGAATGTGCAGAGCGTCATCAAGTTTCTAAGGGGACAGGATAAAGAGCTTATTGCCGAATTGATCAAAGAGATCGAGCAGTGTGCCGAACGGTAAGAAAT
>CAZZJE010000093.1:0-8767 GCA_964654295.1 uncultured bacterium
AAACCTTAGAATGAGTCGTGCAATATAGTTTTTTACTACCGACTGAACGCTCACCCCTCTAAAGTCAGGAAAGATACGTCAATTTTTTGTGTCGCCCCTTCCGGGAAGCTTTCAACTTCTACAGAATCTTTTGAATTTTAATTTAAATGTAAGAAAATAGTGTGTCTTAAATTTTATTTAATTGAATCATATATTGTGCTAAAAGTTATTAGATTTAAATAATGTGTAGTCGAATCTATCGAATGCCTACAGACTCCCTGATTCTTTAACTCCTTTCAAAACATCAACGTTTGTGTTAAATTCTCATCTCTTCCTTAAACGGTTATTTGAGTAGGTCAATGATCCAAAATTTGCTCGACCCGGTTGTCATTTTCTTTTTGATGGGAATCCTTTCCCGCCTGCTGAATGTCTCATTATCTATTCATACAACTATCTATGATACAATCTCCATTTATCTTCTTTTGGCCATCGGCTTAAAAGGTGGATATGAGCTCAGTCAAACTGCAGACTATTCGATCTTAGCTCCATCCATTGGAGCCTTTGCTCTAGGAGTCTTAGTTCCGACAATCGCCTTCTTGATTGCTCATAAAGTCCATAAAATTTCACGTGTAGATTCTGTTGCTTTAGCTGCACACTATGGAGCGGCAAGTGCCGTGACTTTTGCTGTTGTAATGAATTATATGGAAGATAATGGATTTCAACATGACAACTTCTTCACCGTATTTTTAGTCATTATTGAAGTCGTTGGCATTTTATCTGCCTTTTGTTTCTTGCATTTAGAGCGAAAAAATTTAAAAAGTTCTCTTAAGAAGATTTTACACGACGTGCTCTTGAATAAGAGTATTTACCTGCTGCTCATGGGAATTTTTGTTGGCTGGCTTTCGAGTGTCAAAGGGTTTGGCCATGTAAAAATTGTCTTCATCGACCTATTTAAAGGAATTTTATGCTTTTTTATGCTTGAAATGGGTCTTGTCTGTGGCCAACAGCTACAAAAGATTCGAGAGCAAAAGGGTTTTATTATTACCTTTGGTCTCTTTATGCCACTGCTTTCAAGCCTACTTGGGATTGTGATTGGTAAGTTGACCGGCCTCAACCCAGCTGGAGCAACTATTTTGGCTACGATTGCTGCCAGTGCCTCTTATATAGCTGCTCCGGCAGTTACCCGATCGGTCTTGCCTCATGCCAACCTCTCTGTTCCGATTGCATGTGCCTTAGGTGTGACCTTTCCTTTCAATGTCTTAGTTGGCATCCCTCTCTATTTTTCGTTAGCTACCTATTTTTATGCTCTTTTTGAATAGCTATTATATCAGCAGCAACATTAATTAAAAATCGACTCAAATTCTTCCAGAAATTGCAACGCCAGTGTTTCGAGTACTTGAGCATAAGTGGAGAAGTGAATGGCATGGTCGAAAAAGGGAAAGCCATAAAAAGAGCCAACAAAGGTAACTTCGATACTTCCTTTCAACCAAGCTTGGAGATGTCCCAAAGGCCCACCAAATATCGAGATGCTATCTCTCACACTAACGTAGTTGACAATACTGTTGAATCCAAGATCTGGAATGATTGTAGCCGTTCCTATTGTTACAATACGCAGCATCTTACGCTCTTCCGGTGACAACATTTCAGCTGCCGCTAATGTATTAGAGCCGCCAATACTATGGGCGTAGTGAATGATGATGCCTCCACTGTCGACTCCACCCATCTCCTCGATGAGCCTTTTCCAGGTCTCAGCTAAAGCATAAGCTGTGGGATGGGTAAAGCCAAACTTAATTGCGAAGCAGCGTAGCAGATCTCTTCCCCAGCCTCTAGTGGGAAAGAAGATATAGTGAATCGGATTGTTGCCATGGGTTGTATAAATCAGCTTTAAGGTGTTTCCTAAATCAAATCGGATGTTTCCCATGCCATTCAAAAAGGTAATGCGTACCTTATCTCGATGAGCTCCATTGCCATAAACGCCTGTCTCCATCGGCTGGTTATAATAGCCACAAAGGCTCAAAAATAGATAGCCAAGCCCTTCTTCTAATGCAGAGTGGATATAAGGCTCTAGTTCATGCTCTAGAGAATAATTCTTTTGTAACGAATGTATCGTCTGCTCTTTCCAATTCCAGAAGCTCCAGAATCCCTTCTTAAACCCTTTCCACGCTCCGCTTAGGGAGAAGAGGCCATAGAGGTCAAGGTTATAAAGTGGACTATTGTTGACATAGCTATAGGGTGATTCTCCATCTAAAATAGCTAGCGGATCTTGTGTTGTCCAGCGGCCATATGAGGGATCTAAATAGCGTTTTCCAAAGAAATACCAGCCTGTTTCCGAGTCAAATCGCTTGCTGGAGAAACGCCAGGGATTATTCACGGCCGATTGTTCAAGGGGGCTACCTTGGCCATCATAGATCTCTGTCTTTCCGAAAGGAGAGTAGCGGTAGCATTCGACGACTTTCTGTTGATGAGCATCGATTAAGCAGGAGACAGAGCCGCGGAAGTCATGAATAGGAACGTAGAGATTCCCTCCAAATTCAAAGGCGACTGCAGCGCCAATATCGGCACCTAAACCGCTTCCTAAAACTCGCACCTGGCCGATTACTCCTTTGCTGTCTTGTACGGCGATTTCATTGTTGCCATCGTAGAGGTAAAACTCCGATTTCACAGTTTGCCAGGTTTGGGTCGTGTGGTTATATCTCTCTTCAAAGCGAGCTAAGCGGCGATCAAAAGGGTCGTATTGATAGCGGATACGATGCTGATTTTCGAGTTCTGCGATCATTAGGCGGTTGAGTGCGTCGTAGTGAAAATATTGTGTCTGCTCCCCTTGACGGCGAGCGATTAAATTTCCATTCGCATCATAGGAAAGCTGCTGATCTCCATAGGCAATCAACTCGCCCCATTCGTTATAGGATGAAGCCATTTCATCAGACATCAGATCTCCAAAGCTATTATAAGAATAGTGGATCGGCTGCTGTCCCTCTTGATGAGTTAACCGTCCTTTTTCATCATGCTTGAATAATAGCTCTTGCAATCCGGCTGAATCTTTAGACTCCAAAGCATAGGGATAGCCATCTTCTGTTTTAAAGGTTGACTGGCCCCAATAGGCTGTCTGAAGAGTGCTCTGATTGCCTTTCTTTTGCCAGGAGAGCTCTCCAAGTTCAAAAGGTAGGGTCAGTGACTCTAACTCTCCCGACAAGGCGTAAGTGTAAGATTGGCGGTAGAGCTCTTCTCCACGCGCATCCTTGCGTACAACTGCAGTCAGAGCTAGAGCATCATATTGGTAGAGGATAGCTGAGCCATCAGGCAGATCAATTGTTGTGCGACGGCCTCTAGCATCATAGCCATAGCCAATCTTGGATTGGTCAGGAAAGCATTCGTTAATAAGATGACCTAAAGAGTCATAAGTTCGGTTAAGTGTTGTTTCTGAGAGACTGTCTTCAATAGCCGTGATACGATTATTGACATCGTAGGTATAGGAGTAATCGATCGTATGGTCGGAAGAGTATAATCGAGCTAAGCGTCCCCAAGAGTCGTAGATTGAGTAGATCGAGACACCATTTGGACGCGTGACTCTGATAAGTTGGCTTTTTTCATTATACGCATAGTTTGTCTCTCTGACAGAGCCTTCTTCAGATATCGTGATCAGAGAGGCAATCTGTCCAAAGGTGTCATATTTCCATAAAGTTTGACCTGTTTTACCGCTATGGCTGCCATCTTCTCGAATGCAGTGGCGGATTTCAGCTAGACGCTCTCCTTTGCTATTATAACGCCATTCGCGATGAGTCAATAGACGTCCGTTTGAAGCGAATTCTTTAATAGCAGTGACTTTTCCTAGACGGTTAACCGTAGTCAAAGTGACAAGACCCGAAGATGCTATTTGGGAATGTTCGATGGCAGGTTCTCCAGAACAATCGAACACAATGTTTTTTTGGATGGGAGCGGCTTCTTGCGAGCTTTTTTGCATCGCCTGCTGCCGTATCAATTTTCCTGAAAAGTCATAGCTATCGATGCGATGGCCTGTTTCAATGGGAGTGATTTGAGTGGTGATTAAGCTCTCGCGATCATTTTCTATCCACTCCTTCTGTTCGCATAGCTCTCCGTCACTATTATATTGACTGGTTACATAGAGAGTCTCCAGAGGAGAGGCTGTTTGGCGTAATGTCTCCCTTCCGGCAGCATCATATTGGTAGCTGGTCTCGACGTCATTGGCATCTTTCGAAAAAACAAGACGAAAAGGTGTGTAGCGCTGAGCCGTTTTTTGGACAAGAATGCCATCAGGCGCATATGAGGTTGTTGAGAGCTCTCTACCTAAAAAATCGCGTGTGTAAACAATTTTCCAGCCATTTCTTTGAGTTATCTCGACTAGACTGCCATCTAAATTGTAGCGATAGAGCTCTTTGGTTCCATCGGGATATTGAATTTCGATCGGCTGGCGTCGGATGTTATAGCGGATATGGATCTCGTTTCCATCGCTATCGCGAATTGAAATGGGCAAATTGTCTTCGCTATAGCTAAATTGAGAGCTAGCGTCGGCGGTGATTTTAGATTGGCAGCGACCTAAAGAGTCAAACGTATAACGGTTTTCTTCGAACTGCAGAAATTGTTCAGCAATGCGATTACCAACTGAATCATAGGTGAAGTCACGGACTGTCTCTAATCCATCTTCGTTACATTTTTCAGAGATACAGGCTCCCGAAGCATTATAGGTATATGAGACACGTTTAGAGTTGTTTGTACTTTTGATGGAGAGCTCTAATAAGTGCCCTGCCGCGTCATACTGATTCTCCTCTTTACATAGCCCTTTTTCTGGAGCGTAGCTCTCTTTTCCAGTTTGACGGCCACGGAGATCATAGGTGAATTGTTCCTGCTCTAATAGTTTGCCCGAAGGAGAGTAGCTTGTTTTTGATTCTAACTTTCCCAAAGGTGTATAAGTTAGATCTATGGATTGGAGCAAGAAGCGCTGCCCCGATTTTGGATCCACAGCAGAGCGTTCGATTCGATAAGGCATGCCCTTTGCTGATCCAGAGTAATGGATCTGGTAGTCGATGATTTGACGCTCTGTTGCCTCTTGAAACTGAGAGGCATCTATGTGTTTGCCGTCATCTAAAATTTGCTGAGTGATAAAGCCATGGGAATCATAAAGCGTAAACTTTCGCATCACCAATTCATCTCCCACATAGAAGAGCTGTGCGGTCTGAAAATGACTCTTTGGATCATAGCAATATTTGACTACTGTGCCGGCACTATCGCGTTTTTCTAGCAAAAGAAAGGGTTTGGATTTTGTATAGACGTAGTCGATTGTATGGCTTTCAACAAGGCTAGATGTAGGCAGGCCTTTAGCATTTAAAGAGAAATTGGCATGGGAGTTACCTGTTAAATTTCCCCAGATTGCCTCTTGGATGACATTGCCCTCTTTATCATAGGCATAGGTATGAGAAGAAATTGCTTGTCCCGAGCTATCGCATAACGCCTTGCCAATCATCTGACCGACAGATTTTTCATCCCAAAAGAAGCGTTCGATACGAGTCGGATGCGACCTATCTTCTAAAAAGGCTTCGATAGCTGTTATCCTTCCTAATGGGTCATAGTGATAGAGTTGGGGATGACCTGAAGCATCATGCACCTCTGTTTCGCCATCTCGATAGGCAAAGGTAGCGACGAGCCGCTTTTCATTGGTCTCGGCAGCATGTTCTTGAATGGCTAGGATGCGGCCTAGACGCCAATCGGTAGGGTTTGAAATCGTGATCGAGAGGTCGGCAATGCAGTTTTGTCCCATTTGATAGCGTTGAAATTCTAAACAGTTTCCTAAAGGATCAATTCGTTTGGTGAGGAGATGTTGGCGAGCTCCCTGCTGCAGCTGATATTCATAATGGATCGAGCTGCCGTCAGGATAGTGGACCGCTCGTAAAACAGGGCCACCTTCATTTTCAGGAAGAGGGGGAGGCAGCCAATCATAGGTGACACTGTCGCCTGAATTGGCTGTCACGGTACACGTTTGATATCCCTTTTGCATCGAATAGGCAAAGTCAAAATGATGAAGAGGGGAGCTATGGGCGGGATCAAACTGCGTTGCTGCGACGAGACGTTTGGATTTATCATAGCTGCATTTAAGGCCAGAGATGGGTTCTGAGGGATTGCCAGAGTCTGTGATAGCTCCAACATTTGGTAAAGAGAAGTTCCATCCTTCAGGGATCTGCTGGATGCCACGATAGGGATAAGTTCTCTGCAAAAGAAGAGGGTGGGGTCCACATGTTTGCAGATCAACCACAGACTCATACCATTCGCCTTGGACAACATCGACAGAGTGTGCAATAGAAAGTGGAAGTGCTGCAAGAGGCGAGAAGCAGTAAGCGAAAAAGCAGGTGAAGTAGATAAGGTATTTATTCATCTTTTACTGTTTTGTAATCTTAAATGTGAGATAAACAGATTAGAATATCTTTAGAATATGAATCAATGTTTAATCAATAAGAGTATTGTTTAATTTTTCTCTTTTAATTATCCACATGACATAGAAATAAGAAAAGATTGCAGCCGACCAGGTGACAAGAGCAAGTCCCCACCACATCATCAATAGATCCCATTTCCAAACGGAGATAATCAAATAGAAAAGAGGGAGGGGAATGATGACTTGGCGCAGTAAGCCAATGATTAAAGCGTAGAAGGGGCGTTTCATGCCTTGAAGGGCAGCGATTGTTAAGGAGCAGATCATATAGGCCCAAGAGATACAGGCAGCGACAACGAGGTAGTCTGTGCCAAACTTTAAGACACTCGGATCACGACTAAAAGGTTCAATAAGCTGTTTGGGAAAGAGGAACATGACGAGAGCTCCGCAAGCGACAATAAGAGCGCCAGCCTTTAAAGCCTTGTTGATTGTTTCGTGAATGCGATCAAACTGCTTAGCACCATTGTTTTGTCCGACGATTGTGATCGTGGCGATGATCAATCCGACAGTAGGCAGCAAAACGAGCTGTTCAATCCGCATGGTAATCCCATAGGCTGCCATGGCGGCTTGTCCAAAGTCTTTGACAAAATGCATGATGACTAAAAAGCCCAGTGTGATTGTCATTAGGTTGAAGCTTGCCGGAAAACTTTGGATAAAGAGCTCTTTGAACGCCGAAATATCGGGAATAAAATTTCTCCAGGTGCAGCCTCTCAAATATCCTTCCGAAATAACGTAGCTGCCCATATAGAGAACGGTTAACCCCACAACAAGGATTGTCGCTAAGGCAATGCCTTGAAATCCCATAGCAGGTAGGCCCAACCCTCCAAACATAAACCAAGGCACTAAGAGGCAGTTTAAGAAAAAGCCAGCCACTTGCGCATTCCTTCGAACCCAAGAGTTTCCATAGGCAACCAAGATCGCATTGAAGGAGGTTAGGCCGACGAAGAAGATAGAGCCTAAAAAAGTGGTGTGGATGTAGATGAGTGCATAGTCCAAATAGAGCCCTTCGGCACCAAGGTGCCGGAAAATTGGTTCACTAACCGTCCAGCCAAGCAGCATCAAAACAATGGCGCAAAAGGCTCCATAGCTGATTGTTTGGGATGAGTAGCGCATCACCTTATCATAATCAGATTCCCCTAAAGCATTGGAAATAATAGCTGTCGAACCAATTGATAATCCTTCAGCAATGACAACAATCAAGAAAAAAACAGGAAAGCTAATGGTTAAGGCCGCAACGGCTTGCGTTGAAATTTGTCCGGCAAAAAAGGTATCGACGACGTTATACATCGTTTGAAAGAAAAAGCCGACGCTAGCAGGAAACGCAATTTTCCAGATGTGTTGTCTAATTGAACCTGTTCGTAAATCCATGCCCTAACTTTAGCAGAGTAGCAGTTTAAGAACGATTTATTATTTCGTGATGGAACCAGATAATTTTGGAGGTTAATTAATGTGTTTTGTTTAAAAGTTTAAATTGGTTGACTTATTAATGAAACAAGTTTATATTTTTGGTTTTTATTGTTTGTTTATTTCTGTTTTTGGTTATTTTTAGAGGTTCATTGTGTCATCATTCTTGCCTGTTTCAGGATTATCAATCGATTCATTCAACTTCGCTGAAACTTTAGACGAGCTATATCAACCGATAAAAAAAAAATGGGCTGATCAAAAAATAAAACAAGAATTGATTTTTCCAAAAACGAGTTTCCATATCAACTCTTCGCCTAACCCCGGCTTTTCTAACGAATTGATTACGCAATTAACCAATTCGAATTGGGGCCTAAATCCAAGTATGATCGTAAAAGCCGATGAAGGCCCTATTCCGGAAGATTCTCGTTTACGTAAATTCCTAGCTTGTCTTCCAATTGTTGGAATCGCTATCACCATTCTCAATGAGCGTTCACTACAAAAGCGAATTCGTCGCAGCCGGGATTTGACCAGAATTGTTAAAATGATTCAGGTAAAAAATCATTATAAGATTGCCTCTATCATTCGCAGCATTCTAACAGCAGCCGTTGTGGTTGCTGTCGCTTTTGCAGTTTTTAAGGCTTCTGTTTTTATACTGATAGCAGGTGGTGCCGCATGCGTAGTAGGGGGTGGAGTTGCGATTGCTTATGCTTGTTTCAGGCACAAAAATGTCAAGCTGACCCGTTCATTTAAAGGAAAACAATTGGTTGAGGAGTTACTATTTCATCTCAACGTTAAAGATCAAGGCCTTCCTAAATCAACTAAGGTTTGGTGATTGATGCAGAATTTTTTGTGTGTATTTAATTTAAAAAACTGGAACTAAAGAGTATATGGAGTGCGGCGACTTGTCGCCGCTTTTTGCTCGCTTCGACTTGTCGAAGCGTTAAA
>CAZZJE010000094.1:0-8767 GCA_964654295.1 uncultured bacterium
ACCATTCATGACCTCTTTCCTCCTTTTATTCAACTATTTGCTGGCAGCCACCGTGGAGAGTATTGTCTCCTGTTGCCTAACTACACAGTCGCTCAGGCCGAAGAGATGGAGATGATGCTGCGCCAACGGCTAGAATCTCTCTCTTCTTCTCTCTCTGTTAATACAAAAATAGTTTCATTAAATAATTCGATTTGAGCAAAAGTGCTCAGCTTCTTAACATGTTAAGATAACTGTATCCTATGTAAGTGAATAAATATCGACTAAGCTTGGTAAGTTTAGTTATAAACCGCTTATCGTTATATCATTCATATCCTTTTAATCGTTAATTCTTGTTTGACGATGTGATATTTACATAATTTATAAATAAAAAATTAGAACGATATAACGATGATAACGATAAACTTACTTTAAGTATTAAGTTTTCTTTAAACTTGTTTAATATATTTTTTTATTAAGTTTTGTTTTTATCATTGATTTTATTTAAAATTTCATGTTGCTGTTTTTTATCGTGTTTATACACAAACTTAATTATTTATTAATATTTATCGTTGTATAATTAAATTAAAAACAATCAGGTTTTATGGGATTGTTAGTTAATCTCGCTAATAGCAGTGTTAGAAAGTTTGAGCTACAAGAGAGCGCTTCTCCTAGAAAATTGAAAATGGGCGAGCGTATGCAGCTATGGGTGCATAAGGTCTTAATGCGCTTTTCATCGGAATATGCTCAGCTTGTCCACACTCAATGTACATTAGTTGGTAAGCAGATTAACTTTTTGAGAGTCTACGCTGGAGAAAGCAGTCTTTTGGTACAGAAGAAGCAGCTAGACGCTGTCTTTGATCTGTTTGGACAAGAAAAAGATGGAGAAGTTTTCCAACAATACCCAGAAGATAGTAAACGCGCAGTAGAGGCTCAATTTGACCTCATTAAAGAG
Organism: uncultured bacterium; assembly: GCA_964654295.1. GTDB lineage: Bacteria > Chlamydiota > Chlamydiia > Chlamydiales > JABDDJ01 > CAZZJE01. The sequence goes on from CAZZJE010000094.1 coordinate 932, forward strand.
CGTTTCAATTATATAAAAGAGATGACAAAGCTTGATTTGAATCGAATTTTTGCTGACAGCTCATCCGATAATTATAAACGCTTAGATCTTCTAGACACACTCATACAAGCGCAACTTGAGCATATTCTGAACATTAAGATTATGTATGGACCTAAAATGGGGTTTTTACAAAAGGATCAGCTCTCTTTACTCTATGCAGAGCATCTAAAGTTACGTCAAAAGCTGCTTGAGTCGACAGAGCGTCCCAAAACTCTCTATAATCGCGCATTACGTACAAGACATAAAATTAACCTGAATAAGATCCCTCCTCCCGTTTATCTCAACAATCGCTTAGGAGAAGGAGACAATCAAAAAGGATCTACAGGAGCCTTAGTGAAAATTGCCGATTCCAAGGGGCATCACTTTGCGCTGAAACATGTTTGGCCCACAGTTGTTGACTTTGGCGAAGGGGATCAACAGCTCGTTTATCCCGGTGAAGAGGGATTCAAAAAAGAGCGAAGCTTGTTGAAATCGCTTCATCATAAAGGAGTTGTTAGCTACATCGATGGAGGCAAAACCTCAAAAGATCTGGGTTGGAAAGAGGATCAGTTGCCGATAGGAGAATATGTAGTTTTAGAGTTTGCCGATCGAGGCGACCTCTCCACGATCTTTGGTCAAAGTCAACCGGCAGATTTCAAACGTAATTTGGGCTACTTATTACAAATTGGACGCGCACTTCGCTATTTACATAAGAAAGGGATTGTTCACCGTGATCTTAAGCCAGATAACATTCTACTCTTCAACGACGGCTCCGAGCATGGCGCTGCTAAGCTAACCGACTTTGATGCAGCTTGCCGCCTAAAAGATAAAAAAGCTGCTTGTGAGCAGTCTGGCAGTCCCGATAGAATGGCACCGGAAATATTGAATAAAAATTTTAACGCGGCTGCTTTAAAAAAAGCGGATATCTGGATGTTTGGCTTGCTGGTTGCCGAAGGGTTAAATCCCAAGGCTGTAGAGGAATTTAAATCTGTCTATCCGCAGCTAAAGAGACAAGAAGAGGTTGAAGCGGCTGTAAAGGTTTTAGTTCAAGATTTACAAAGATCTCTCTTAACTATTCATCCCGATGCTGATAAGATTATTGACTTAGTCAGTCGATTACTGAGCTACCAGCCAGAAAAACGTCCCGAATGGAAAGAGATTTTGGTAACGATGGGAACGGTATTTACTAGTCAGTTATAAGCGTTAGTTTTTCCAATCAAAAGGATAAATCAATGCAACTTTCTTTCCTTTAGATCTATTATTAACATGTGGATCAAATAAGCTATCATCCCCCTTAGTAATTAAATCGATGGCACTTTTGCAGTAATCTGCTTGAGCTGTAGCATTTATATATCTGTAACGAGCCTCAGCTAATGCAAGCCATAATGTTCCTAATAGAGGTGAAAAGGCTGTATTTTCTGAAAAGGCTATATTTTGATGCACTGTGTCAAAAGCTAAGATGTGTTTATAAAATGAGGCGATTAGGCTAAAGCGCTGTGTAAACAATGGGATCTTTTCTCGTGGGATAGTACCCATTATAAAGTCTACAATCTGCTTCCCTCCGTCGGGTAAAAGAGGCGGAAATTCAAGGGGAAATTTTCTGATTTTGGCCTTTTTTTCTTCCGTGCTTAACTCTCGCCACTCCTCTGGATTTTGCATAATGATTGCGATAAGCCAAATTTGCAAAAATTGGGAGTCGGAAAGGAGATTTTTCTCTTTTTTTCTAACAAGGGCATGTTCCATAAGCAGAGAGGCTACTTCTTGCCATTTAAAAGAGAAGAAGGGAACGCAAATCTCTAAAAATATTTCAGTCTCATGGTTTCCACTAAGACTGCAGCTTGGTGGCAGGAAATATCCCCTTTTTAACAGGGCCGGAAGGCAAGTTGCCAAGAAGGTTGTAAAGCCAATTCTTGTCTGGTGAAGATGAGGAAGCGCTTCTACCAAGGCATTGAGGTAGTGATGACATTTCCTTTGTTGAAGAAGATTGTCTACAACTATTCTCCAAAACTTTTCAAAGTTTGCATAGAGATAATCTACCTGTGCCTGATCAGGGGTCCTCGCCATTAAAGCATCTAATGAGGGATTGATTCGGCGAAAATAGGAGCGGAACGTCCCTACATAGGATTTTTTATCGTCTGATTTAAAAGAAAGGAGGAAAAGCAGGTCTCTAGCACTCTCTCCAGGATTACGCAGATCAAAGGGCTTTTCTTCTATCTCTTGGCACTCTGCCTGCCGATCTATTAGCTTTTTCAAGAGTTGCTGTTCTCTTCTTTTTACATCCTCTACTGTTAGTCCCGAAGAGGTCGTCGAAAGTGGGTCTAAAACAGCTGGATTAGAGGAGGTAGAAGATTCTGAAGGTTCTGAAGGTTGGGCATCAAAAACAATTTGAATCTCTTGGTGGCTTTCAAAAAGAGCTTCCGTTTTATTTTTTTGAGTAGCAGCTACTGAGGCGCCAGCTCGAGCTTGTTGTAGGGTATCATTTTCCTGAAAGATTGCAGTTAGAAGTGTCGACATCTGGTGGAGCTGGGCTTTTTCCTGAGATTCTTTTAAAAACTCTTTTTGATTTGAAGCGCTATCTGCTGGAGATGAGGGGGAGTCAATGTTAGTAGGCTTATCAATATGCTCTATTTTTTGCCGCTTTCCACCTAAGCTTAGAATAATATCTGCTGCTTCTGTATCTAATGTTGAAGTAGAGGGTTCTTTCTCTTTTTCCGGAAGCTTTTTCCTTTTTTTTGTTGAGCCAGTCTGAGCCGGCTGCTTTTTTGCTTGGGAAGCGGGCACCTTTTCCTTTTTCCTTGGATAGGGTTCCGTTTTAGTGCTCACAATAAGGTTATAGCCATTGGCATTGCTATGCATTAAGTGAATGATACTTTCTAATACGGCCCATAGACTATCTTGTTTGTTAAATTTCTTTTGAAGGTTAAAAGCCCATACAGCAATCAAAGAGGGATCCAAGCCTTCGACCAAATCAAAATGCCAACTTTGGATAGCAAGAAATTGATAGACGAGAGGATATTTTTCCTTAAAGCCGCTTTTTTGAAAGAAATCAAAAGTCTCTTTTTTCTCAAATTGATTGCTAAGTAGTTTAGATTTCTCTTCTTCGCTCAAATATTGCTTAAGCCATGTTTTTTCATTCTTAGCAAAAGAAGATTCATACACAAAACCCCTAAGGCTCCCTATTTTACCGATTAGCCATAACTGCCACTCCAGCTTATTTTTAGGGATAGGATAAAAGCATCTTCGGCAGTTGCTATAGTTTAAACGCCACAAAGAATAGACGGCATCTTTATTGTATTCTGCTGTTATAAGAAAAGCACTTTTTGTTAATTTGATGGCTTCTTCTACAAAGATAGCGGTAAAAATGGACTCGTGATCCCTCTGAAATAGGCTATTTAAGCAGTGCCTAATGTTATTGTAAAAATTAAGCGTTTCCTGAATCGTTAAAGCACCACTATTTTGTAAGAGCGGCTGCCAAAAATTGGTGGAATAATATCGGCAAAGCAGCTGCTGCTTATGGGGATTATCTAATAGCTGAAATTCGATTGGAACTAACTCATCTTCATACAGCTGCTTGACCAATTGATCGATCTCTTCAGCTGTCTGCAAAAGCTTTAATACGCCTTTAAATTTCTCTACCCAGGGCTTAAATCTATCTTCAAAATTGATATAAGCTCTTGGATTAGGAGGCACATGAATAGCGCTGTCAGTGAACAACACTCTAGAAGCCTTTAATCCATTCTTGGGTTGAGGTTGAGGCAATAAAGGCGCTGTCTGCTTGATTAGATGGTTGTTCATAGGCCATGACAACACACAGGTTAACGGGTCAAAAAAAGCAGATGGAATGATAAATTTATTGCCATGGAAGATTGTGCTAACGATTAAAGGATAGTGGTTGGCAAAGAGCGAATCACCGGGTTTAATTAATTTAAGAAATTCAGATGGGTTAGAAACGAGGTGTCTAAAGCTTGCTTGTTCCATCTCTTTCTTAAAAAAAGCAGAGGCAATTTTATCAACCGAACAGTGAAGCCTTAATTTAACCAAAATAAGGAATTGTAACTCGATGTGAGTTAAATGAGGTTGCTTTTCAAGCAGCTCACCCAACTGAGTCCATTTACCATCAAGTAATAGAGATAAGGTAAGCGGATTTTCAAAGTAGCAAGAATAGATAGCCGGATTGGCTTTGTTGACTTTGAGTTGGGAGTAAAAAGCTGTTGAACACTCTGCCCCTAGTTTATTTGTAAAGATAGCACAGCAGGTCTGTTTCAAAAGATTTTTTCTAAACCAAAGAGGTTGATGACTATTAAAAAAACCAAAGAACGAGGTCCAATAAAGAGTAAACGCATGAACGGAATTAAACTGCTGCTGCTGCTCTCTAAGATTTGACATCAACTCATGAAGAGAGGATTCAAATTGCTCATCTAGAAATAGGCTTAGGGCTGTATTAGAAAAAATTTTGGAGAGACTCCCTTCCCATGCTTTCAAGGCTTCTTGTTTAATTGTTAAAGCTTCTGGGGCTTGCGATGAAGGCGTAATAGGGGTAGGTTGCATAAATAAAAGGCCGCTTAACTATAAAATTTTTTTAACTATCTCTGTCTGCTTGCTCGAGGATGCAGCTTTTTGGTCGTTAAAGCTGGATTTATCGGGAAGGCTCGGGGCTAACGGTTGTTGCTGTATGGGGATTAGATAATGTGTATGAATGTCACATAAGAGATAGCGATATAAGAGAATAGATTTCGGGATTGTTTGTAGACGATGTCCATTCATCAGAGACATCGCTGCCAACGTAATCGCACATCTTAAAGTTCTAACGTCTTGTTGATGAAATAATTCAACAGCTTTTGTTAGCTCTGAGTCGCTATGCAAAGTTGCATGAACCATTCTAGTAAGCAAATTAAGATCCATTTCTGTTGGCTCAATAGCTTTAAATGGCTCAAGCTGACTGATTAACTTTAAAATAGCGTCTAAAGAATCGTTTTCTCTTTTCTTGATACACAATTGAATTTCTGCAAATAGCCAAACGTTTTTATAGTAGATTGACAAAGGGGCTAATGTTTGTATGGTAGCAATGAGCTTTGTGACATCCAACCAGTTACTCGCCCAAAAAGCCCTAACGAGCCGGTGGTCAAGAGTGCTTAATTCTTTAGTGAAGAGATGCTGGTCATCTTGAGCTAAAAATTGCTCCAAAAGAGCCCCAGAAAATTTATGCTCGTATGGTGAATACTCCTGCATAAAGTGCCATAAAAAAGTGTAATTTTTTTCGGGACTCATATCAGGTTCTGCCAACACCTTTTGCCAGAACATGCTGTAGGCTTGATAATAAATATAAAATTTTTGGAAATCTTGGCTTTGAGGAAAAGTGTTAATAAATTTTTGACCGATCCCTCTTATTTTTTCTCTAATTTCAGGAACAGAGCTGAAATTAATTAAAGTCACCTCTTCTTTCTTAAAGATAAGTGAGCCAAGAGAACCGACGGCACTCTTTGCAATAGCAGCTGTATTTGAAGAGGCGGTCTCTACAGGCTTTACCTGGGATAAGGAGGGGATTCGAGCACTCATGTGGATGGATCTAATTTTTGACGTTTAGGCAATTTTTCTCCATCCAAAACAGGTTTTGGATCGTATTTTGGGATAGAAAAAAGGTTTTTTAAAGCGACAAGGCTGTCGTGATAGTTTATGGTAAGGTCATTTTTATTTTTAGCTAAGTTGTCTAAATGTCTTAGAAGGCAGTATGCCAACACAGGATTTAAGCAAGCCTTCTCCTTATTACTATTTTGAGCGCATTGAAATAGGCGTTTATATGCAGCTATCAGAGGGAATATGCGATAGAGCTTGTCTAATTTTTCGCTTTTCAAAAAGCGACCGAAGTCAAGGGGTGTTGCTGTAAAAGTGGTTAGCCATTTGAGCTGCTTCCGGCTCACCAGGCGTAAATCGGGATCAAACTCTTTTAACATCTCTTCTCGCTTGAGTTTATTTAAATCACCCATCTTTTCCGGCTGAATATTCATGAGAGCCAAAATGCAGCACTCGAAGCCTTTAACCGTTTTCTTTTCATCAGGTAGACCCTTCCAAAACTCTAAAAGTGAGTCGATGTCTCCCTGAAAAATATGAGCCAAAAGCTCTTCTGAAACTTCTGATGTTGAAAACATCTGCTTGGCTACTTTCGAAAGAGCAGCAGCATTCAAAAAGTTGGCAAACAGGATAGGATGACTGTGTAGATGGTGGCTCGCTTTCCAAATCGCTTCTTGGTAGGTTGCAAGGGAAAATTTTTGATCGATATGGCAAAACAGCCAGTCCCACATGGAGAGCAGCTGTGTATACATGACTTTTTTTGAAGAGCTCTTGTGGAGGGTAGGATTGCAATAGCTAGCTAGAGAGGAGAAGAGAGAGTCGATTTTTAGAGGAGATAGAGTGGGCAAGAACTTTTCTACAAATTTGTGAAAATCTGTAGAAGGCTTTAATTCAGTGAGCTCTAGTTTTTTTGCCTGAGTTTGCGCACTCTCTTGAGGCGCTGGTAAGATCACAAGAGTTTTGGGCTGCACAGGCGCAAGAGTTTTTTCAGCCAGAGGCGGAACTAAAGAAGTTTTAGATGACTTTGGTGAGGCGTCAACGAGATTTTTTATAGCCTCTATTTTAGGTGTAATAGCCTCTTCTTGCACTTGAGATGCGACTGGAGAATCTTCCCGTTCGACTGTCGGATTAACATCACGGCTTAAATTTTCCTGATCTTCTGAACGAAAGTTCCATTTATATCTAGCATAATGGCTATAAAGTAGAGGGTGGAGATTAAAAGAGAGAGCGAAATTTTTGTTGCGTATAGAGAAATAGGAAATTAAAAGTGGTTGAGTAATCAGTAAATAGCCTTCACCCATTCCAGCCAGATTGGAAAAACTGTCTGGGAATTTGACCAATCTCCTTAAAAACTTTTGATATATGAGAGGCATGTCCCGAGCATATTTTTTTAAGATAAATTCAATAATATCTTCTTCAGGAAATTGCTGATGGGGGGAATTAATTGTGAATTCGAATAAAGCAATAATCAATAAATCATAGTAATGTTCAATTCCCTTATTACTTAGAATAAGATTTACAGCTGGTACCCATTTCCTTTGGTACAGAAGCAGAAAAAGATCATGCGGGTGACCTAGTTTCTTCATAAACCCGTTGTCTATAAACGCTTCTAAAAATGCTAGATAAAAAGCCTGCTTATAAAATTGATATTCCGGCTCTTCGCGCCGATAATCAAAATAAGAGCGTATAAGAATGTCTAAAATTAATTCAGAAAAGCCTTTACCTTCTAATTGCTGAAAGATAGAGCACCAATCTTTAATTAGAAGGTCACCATCCTCTTCCGAGTAACGACTCATAATCTCTTGATGTAATTCGGCCACATGATTTTCAAGGCGGTCTGGTCGAAAGATATCTTTAGTTGTAAGACGATTCAAAAGATCTATTATCTTTGCTGTTAATTTCTTGGAACTCTTCTCTTGAAAGATAGAAGGGGTGTTAGATAGAGGCGGAATAGGGGAAAAAGACATAAATAGATATTGAGTATGAGTCTCATTTTTTTCAGAATTTAATCAATATTTCGTTAATTTTTGATAAAGATAGGGGTGTACTAACTAATTTGTTTTGTTAGTTGTGTTAAAATTAATAAAAAACCATCTTTCTACACTTAGGCCCAAAGGGCCGGCACAATTAAAGGCCTTGCCTTACCCATTTTTTTAAATATTAAATCCGCACATAAATCTTACCTGTATAGGCGCCTAAAGCTATTTCTGGAGTGCGGTGACTTGTCACCGCTTTTTGCTCATCTCGACT
>CAZZJE010000095.1:0-8737 GCA_964654295.1 uncultured bacterium
CGCTTCGACAAGTCGAAGCGAGCAAAAAGCGGCGACAAGTCGCCGCACTCCAAAAGCTGCCTCAAACGCTTATTTTGTAGACACTTCCCCTTAGCTTGACGCACATGCGAAAAGTCGCCTCCCCTCATTAAGCGGCTCAATCCTTTTGTTTTCTTATCCAAAGTTTCCGTTGTTCTATTAATATTTTGATTGTCAATCAGAGTTAAAGCTCGTATTCTTCTTGCCCAAGTTGAGGTGTTGCCTGCAATGCCCGATTAACTACTCAAACTTATGCTGGAGGATTTTCATGCCTTGCAATCCACTAAACTCTACTTTAAATCGTTATGAACAATGGAGTAACAGTGACTCTTTCTTCAAAAAAAACGTTTTAAGCCATACAGCTACCGTGCCTCTTGCTGCCATTGTGGTGGGTAAGATTGTCTGGGATACGTGTGTTAAACTTCCCCTTGCTATTGTGTCCAGCCCTATTAATCTGCTCATACGCACATTTCGCTACATCACTTTTTCGGGTAAATCAGGCGAGTCTTGTCAAAACTTTTTCTACTCTCCTTTGGATGTTGTAAGAATAGCCGGCAAGATTCTACAGTTTACCGACAGCTTGATTTACTGCCTTTTTGCAACTCTTACCCTTCAAGCAGCTCTTGACTTCTTTAAAGGATCAGGAGACTTTAAATCCAAGCTCGAGAGTAAGCGAATTGAAGATCAAATTAAAGCCGAGGCAAACAAACTATCTATCGCATTAAGTGCTCGAGCAAAAGAGGATGGAATAGCGGAAGGAAAAACGGCTGGAATAGAGGAAGGAAAAGCGGAAGCTAATGCAATTCTCCAACCTCAAATTGCGCGATTGACTAATGAGTTGAGTGCCCGTTTAACTACCTCAGAGGCCCAAGGTCTGCAAGACCAATTAACTGTTCGACAACAAGAAATTAATCGCCTTAGCCAGGAAAAACAACAGGTAGAGGAACGCTTAAACCAGGCGATGCTTGAGTTAGGCCAAAAAACAACAGAATGCGATAATCTTAATAATAATTTAACTAATGTAAAGGGCGAGCTAGATGAACTAAATACGAAGTATGAAGGCACTCTGCAGGCTCTAGAAAATCTTCAAAACCAAATCACAGGTCTAAATAGTAACAAAGAAACTTTAGAAAAGAAGATTGAAACCCTTAGCAAAACTCTAGAAGATCAAACTCAAGAGATCGATCAGCTAAAGACTGCACCACAACCGAATGTTGATCCCGAACAACTGAATCAGCTGCAAGAAGAGCTGAAGAAAGTACAACGGGAAAAACAAGACCTTGAAAAGACACTAAAAGAAAAAGAAGAGGCTTTAGATGTAGCTGAAGAGCAGAAACAAGCGACAAATACTCAGCTTAATGATTTAAAGTCGAAATTTGCAGATCTGAAAAAACAGCTGAGCGAGATGACTTTGAAAAAGTCTGAAGAAGATGTTGAAACTCCAAAAGTAGAGGGTGGTGATAATCCAACTCCTACGCCTACAAATTCTGCAGATAATGATAGTTCAGCGACCTAAGTGTGAGGCGACAGGAGTTGTCGCCTTATAGAGTTTGTAATGCGAAGCGTTTGAAACTGTTTTTAGAGTGAGGTGACGAGTCCTTGCAGATTGACCCCTCTTTTTCCTGATTTTAAAGGTAAGAAAAAGATGGAGTCAATCTGTAAAGATAAGTCGCCGCACTCTAAACGCTTTGTGGCTCCCTCGTGGCTCCCTCTCCCCTTAGATTAATGTGCATAAAAAATATTGCTATTGAAGAGACTTACGTGATCACTTACCCCGTTAACGCCTACCAATCCTTTACATCTCCTCTCTTGACAGATTTTTACCAGCTAACAATGGCTTATGGATATTGGAAAAAGGGAATCCAAGATCAAGAGGCTGTCTTCCATTTAAACTTTCGCCGAAATCCCTTTCAGGGAGGTTTTGCCGTTGCAGCAGGTCTCGAGACTTTGATTCACTATCTGCAATCCTTTCGTTTTCAAGAAACCGATCTGAGCTATTTGGCAAGTTTGAAAGGGAGCACTGGAGAGCCGATCTTTTGCCAAGAATTTTTAAACTATCTCTCCACGATTCAATTTTCTTGCCATCTAGATGCAGTTCCAGAAGGAACGGTTGTTTTTCCTTATGAACCCCTAGTTAGAGTTCAAGGACCTATTTTGCAGTGTCAGCTTCTCGAAAGTGCCCTGCTCAATTTAATTAATTTTCCCACTCTTATCGCCACTAAAGCAGCTCGCGTTCGCCTTTCAGCTAAAAACGATGAAGTCATTGAGTTTGGTTTAAGACGCGCGCAAGGAGTCGATGGCGCTGTCACAGCTAGTCGAGCTGCCTATGTGGGTGGATGCGATGCCACCTCTAACGTTTTAGCAGGGCAGCTCTTTGGAATTCCTGTCCGTGGCACGCATGGACATAGCTGGGTGATGGCATTCGAAGATGAAATGGAAGCCTTTCAAGCTTATGCCGATGTTCTTCCAGACCATTGCATCTTCTTAGTCGACACCTATAACACCCTTGATGGTGTGCGTAATGCAATTGCTATAGGAAAAGAGTTGCGTGCGCGCGGCCATGAGCTAATGGGGATTCGCTTAGATTCAGGTGACCTGGCCTATTTAAGCATTGAAGCCAGAAAAATGCTTGATGAAGCTGGGTTCCAAACGAGTGCTATTGTTGCCAGCAACGAGCTAGATGAGACTTTGATTGCAGAATTGAAAAAGCAAGATGCCAAAGTGACGATATGGGGAGTGGGTACAAGCTTGGTAACGGGACGAGAGCAGCCCTCACTAGATGGTGTCTACAAGCTCTCTGCGATTCGCGATGGCCAAGGGGTATGGAACTATAAGCTCAAACTCTCTGAGCAAATGGTCAAAATTTCCAACCCTGGCATTTTGCAGGTACGCCGTTTCTTTAAACCCAATGAGGGTGAATATGCAGCTGATATGATCTATGATACGCAAATTGGCGCTAATCCGCCTGTCCATCTGATCGATCCTCTCGACCCAACCCGGCAAAAGTTTTTGACGACAGGATTAGAATCCAAAGATCTCCTTGAGCCAATCTTTCGCGGCGGCCAGTTGGTTTATCAGATTCCAACTCTACAAGAAGCTCGTCAACATACATTAGCTGAGTTAGCGCGTTTTCATAGTAGCATCAAACGCTTTGTCAACCCGCATACCTATATTGTTGGAATGGAAAAGAAGCTCTACGATCTAAAGATTGAGCTGATTAAAAAGATCAGAGGGCATATGGCGACAGGAATGAAGATGGCAGAAAGGAGCTAGGGATGGCTAAGGCGTTAATTATTGTGGATCTACAAAAAGATTTTTTACCCGGGGGTGCCCTAGCTGTCACCGATGGTGACCAGGTACTTCCTGTGATCAACCGTTTGTTACAATATCCATTTGATCTTGTCGTCGCAACCGGCGATTGGCATCCGAGAGGCCATTGGAGCTTTGCCTCGACACATGGAAAAGCGATGGGCGACGTTGTCCAGCTGCCAGATGGTAGCAGCCAAATTTTATGGCCAGACCACTGCATCCAGCATACGGAAGGAGCCGAGTTTTCTGAAATCATCGATCTAAAAAATGTACATATCGTCACTCACAAAGGGACGGATCGCCAGATCGATAGCTATAGCGTTTTTTTTGATAATGGACATGTTAAGCGGACGGAGTTGGATGAGAGCTTAAAGCAGCATGCGATCGACACGCTTTTTTTAGCTGGTTTGGCAACAGATTATTGTGTGAAGTATTCCGCGTTAGATGCACTTAAGCTTGGATTTAACTGTTATGTGGTTATCGATGGCTGCAAAGCAGTTAACTTGCAACCTGACGATGAAGAAAAGGCTTTACAACAGATGAAAGCGGCAGGCGCTAAGCTCATTTACTCGAGAGAGATCAATGAGTTTATGGCGAAGGATAGCGCCAGAGACAGGCAGCAGCCAAACCAAAGATAAAATAGCCTATTGCCGACAGCCAAATAGGGGAGTGAAAGTTTGCAATCTGCACATCATAAGGAAAGAAAAGTCGGTAGAGGCTAATCAGAGCCATTCCAACTAGAACGATGGCTGGAAACAGAAGGTTGGTTGACATCATCACGCTCTTATAGTGGTTGTCGGGGTAGCGGGATTCGAACCCACGACCTCTTCGTCCCGAACGAAGCGCGCTAGCCAAACTGCGCTACACCCCGAAAAGGTCTCTCTATTAAAATGCTAATCAATCGAGTAAAACAACAAAATAGAAATCTTTAAGAAAATGTCTGCGCCAATCAAGCCGCATCCGCGCGGCTACCTTCTCATGATCAAAGCAACTCCCAAGTCGAGCAGATCAGCAATCGCTGGCTGGGAAGCTGATTCTTTAAAAGTACGTGTTGCTGCTGCTCCAGAAAAGGGAGCTGCTAATCTGGCGCTACTTAAATTCCTTGCGAACACTTTCGATATTCCCGTGTCTCAGCTGGAGCTTCTTAGTGGAGAGACAAGCCGCCATAAGCGCTTGCTTATTTGTGGATTAACGCTTCAGCAGATACAAGAAAAGCTTCCTCCATACAGCGCCTGATGGCAGCGATTGCAGAGATCCCAGGCATCTGTTATGCTACCCTTTTTCACCCCAGTTTTAGGCTTTTCAGGAGAGATGCATGTCATTTTCATTACGCCGCTCGATTTGGATTGGATTTACCACGCTGCATTTGTTTAACTGTGCTCTAGATGCCGAAGAGCCGGCAACTCAGCCTGCAAAAACGGAAGAGCCTGCTTGTCCCAAAGATAAAGAGGTCGTTACAACACACTCTATTCAGATGGATGGAAAGCCGTTAAACTATAAATCTGTCGCTGGCACGCTGGTGTTAAAAGATGACAAAGAGAAGCCAAAGGCATCCATCTTTTACGTCGCTTACTTTAAAGAAGGGGTAGAACGTACAGACGATCGTCCCATCACCTTCTGCTTTAATGGGGGCCCAGGCGCAGCTTCTGTTTGGCTGCATTTAGGGGCCTTTGGACCGCGAAAAGTGGACTATAAGGACCTCACTTCGGCTGCAGCACCTTACCATCTGACAGATAACCCCTATACCCTGCTTGATATCAGCGATCTCGTCTTCGTTGACCCTGTCTCTACCGGGTTTAGCCGCGTAGCAAATGGTAAAGAGGCCAAAGAGTTTTATGGGGTTGATGAGGATGTCCAGTCGCTCTCTGAATTTATCCGTCTCTTCATCACACGGCAAAACCGCTGGGACAGCCCAAAGTTTTTGATGGGCGAAAGCTATGGAACGACTCGCTGCGCTGCGCTAGCTGCCTATATGCAAAAGAAAAATTACATCTATGTCAACGGAATCATCTTCCTCTCATCGGCGCTAAACTGGTATACCTTTCGTGATGATAATGGCGGTAATGATCTCCCCTACCTTCTCTATCTTCCCACATTTGCCCTGACATCTTGGTATCACGAGCGTTTGAGCCCTGAGTTTCAGCAAGATCGCAAGCGGCTTGTTGCAGAGGTTGAGCGTTTTTCGATAGGAGATTATGCGCTTGCTTTGATGCAAGGCAACCAGCTGCAGCCTCAGCAGCGGGAGCAAGTGGCAGGCCAGCTAGAAAAGCTGACGGGCATCGAGCAGAAAACTTGGCTCGAATCCAACTTACGAATCGATCCCTATACCTTTGCTAGGCAGCTGCTTCGCTCCAAAGGTGAAGTGATCGGCCGCTTTGACGGCCGCTATAGCGGAAAAGATCCGGAAGCTCTTCTAGAGTTCAAATCTTATGATCCCTCGTTCGATGCAATTTCGGGACTCTTTACCGCGACTTTTAATGCCTATGTTCGCCAAGAGCTGAACTGGTGCGCCGATGATGAATATTACGCCTTGACAAGTGTATCTCCTTGGAACTTCCGTAATGGCTCTAGCCAATGTCTTAATGTGGCCGATGACCTGCAAACGGCCCTATGGCATAACCCAAACCTGCGTCTCTTTTTTGGTAGCGGTGAGTATGATTTGGCAACGCCCTATTTTGCTACGCTCTATACAATTACACACTTCCGTGAAATTGATGTTGCCAAACGAATTGATTCTAAACGCTTTGCTGCGGGCCATATGATGTTTTTACAGCCCGCTGCCTTGCAGCAGCTGAAGAGTGATGTCTCCAACTTCTATCGCGAGACTCTTCAAAAAAGATAAAATGGGTTTATGAAGGGGTAAAGTCTGATTTCAAACTTTTGATTTTCAATTACTTTATTATTGTTTTTTTGACAATCAGAACCAAGTCAGGCTTTTGCTTATTAATCTATTCAAACAAAAAGCCTGACCTGGATTTTCTGTTACGGTTCAGACGTTAAAGCTGGCTGAGGGGTACGTCTTAAAAAGAAATCGGAGTCTTGAGGAGAACGTTCAAATCCCATTTTTAAAATTTGCTTCTGTACAGAAGGAACACTTGAACGCATACTGAAATTATAAAATCCCTTTTGTCTAAAGTAGCTCTCTTGGGAGGCATAGACAAAAGTTGCCGCTTCTAATTCGCGATATTTAGGAATAAGGTAGTCGAGTAGGATTTCTATTTCGCCTTCTCGAACAACGCGATACATAAAAAGACCGGCGATTTCGACCTGATGCAACACGAGTTCAAGATGTACATCGGATGCAAGAGTTCCATCCGTGTGGATCAGGTTAAATCCTGGCGCCCATTTTTCCAGGTCATCACGGTAGGTATAGAGGAATTTTTTTAAAACTGTAGCGGGAGCATCGCTGTTCAGTTTAATCAGAGTAAAGTCAAGTTCAACCTGACGGCAAAGAAGCAGGGAGTACATCATGACACCGCTGACAATTAAGGTAGCAGCAAGCATAGGCCAAGCCCCGATGACGTAGCTGTAAAAGATAAAGAGACCACTGCCTGTTAGGAGTAAAATTCGCTCATACTTTAAATTCTTTTTGAGCAATCCAAGTGTAATGCAGGCGGCAGCAGCCCACCCCATAAATTCTTGCCAATAGTTTAAAAACCATTCAATCATTGCAGCTCCTTCTGAGCTTGTCAGTTTCACTCATTTCTATCACAATGCGGTTAAGGTCGGCCGGAGGTCTATAACGATATGAAAATCTTACTTACAGGCGCTAACGGATACATCGGTAAGCGGTTGCTACCAGCACTTTTAGAGGCTGGCCATGAGATTGTCGCATTAGTGCGTATCCGCGGGTTAGACATCCCAGAGTGTCATCGTCAGAAAGTACAAATTGTTGTCATCGATCTGTTCGATTCTCAAGTAGCAAATCTCATTCCTAAAGATATCGATGCTGCCTATTACCTTATCCACTCGATGGGTGATGGTAGCAAAGACTTTGCTGAAATGGAAGCAAAAGTCGCTTACAGCTTTTTAGAGCTGATTATGCATACGAATATCAAACAAATTATCTATTTGAGTGGTTTGATCAATGAGGGAGAGCTTTCAAAGCACTTGGCTTCGCGTTTAAATGTTGAGAAGATTTTAAGAAGCGGTCCCTTTGCCTGTACGGTTTTAAGGGCCTCTATTATCATTGGTTCTGGAAGCGCTTCTTTCGAGATCATTCGCGACCTTGTAGAAAAGTTGCCTGTCATGGTTGCACCTAAATGGATTAATAATCTTAGTCAGCCAATAGGCATTTCGGATGTGGTTGGCTATTTAATCGGGGTATTAGGCAATACGCCTTGTCTAAACCGTGTATTCGACATAGGCGGTCCTGAGGTCTTATCTTTCAAAGAGATGCTTCTACAGCTGGCAGAAATTAGAGGGCTACGGCGTTATATTTTAACTGTACCTGTTTTGACACCTCGCATTTCAGCCTATTGGCTATTCTTCATCACCTCGACAAACTTTACTTTGGCCAAAACTTTAGTGGAGAGCATGCGTAATAATACAATTTGCCAAGAGTTTTCTATTCAAGAATATGTTCCAAGAAAGTGTTTAAGTTACGCAGAGGCGGTTAAACGTGCATTCAGCCGCATCGAGCAGAACATGGTGGTCTCCAGCTGGAAAGATTCTTGGATGATAGCCAAAGTAAACCCCGATTTGAATGAGTATGTTCAGGTACCAAAAAATGGCTGTTTTACAGACCAACGCGTCATTTCTTTTCAGGGAGATCCAGAAGCTGTTGTCGACCGCATCTGGTCGATAGGAGGAAGAAATGGCTGGTATTATATGGACTGGGCATGGCACTTTCGGGGGTTTTTAGATAAAGTGGTTGGAGGTGTAGGCTTGCGAAGGGGTCGACGAGATCCAGAACGTCTAGAAGCGGGTGATTCCTTGGATTTTTGGAGAGTTCTCCTAGCAGATCGCGAGCAAAAACGCTTGCTGCTTTATGCGGAAATGAAGCTTCCGGGAGAAGCCTGGTTGGAATTTAAAGTTGTTCCCAAAGGCGAGGGATATGAGTTACAGCAGACGGCAACTTTTCGTCCTAATGGTTTATGGGGGCGTCTCTACTGGTATCTTGTGAGCCCTTTTCATTTTTTTATCTTTCAAGGAATGGCAAATGGGTTGGTTTCGGGATGTCGTCGCTCATGAGCATGTAAAGCTATTTCTACAATCCCTGAAAAGATTACTGAATTAGGCCTCGAAAAGGCCGGCACAATTTTAGGCCAGGCCGTAAGACCTTAGCCTTATCTTTCTGTATGTTTGATTTAAAAAACTGGGGCTAAAGAGTATATGGAGTGCGGCGACTTGTCGCCGCTTTTTGCTCGCCTCGACTTGTCGAGGCGTTAATAGGGGGCAGTTAATCATA
>CAZZJE010000096.1:0-8729 GCA_964654295.1 uncultured bacterium
CACGCCTGTATAGGCGAGTTTTATTTAGGTGAAAAACATCTAAACTATCGCGATGTCATCCTAACGGACGACATCCCCTACCTTGAAAAATAGTCAATCAGCTCCCCATCTTTTTTGCCTGGATAGCCAGCGTCATCTTCAAAGCTGTCATCGTTAAGCTCGTAGATGCACGCCGTTCGCCCACAGCTGTAGCATCCATCATAGGCGCCATAATAACCACGGTCGCAACAGCAGGGTTGGCAAACATCGTATTGGTTATAAGGGGATAGAGAGGCATTGTTATAGCTCTCTTGCACAACATTCGCAACAATAGGTGAACTAGATAACAGTGTGGCAAGGAGAAGTTTGCGCATGGAAGTACCTCTTCACTAAATTTAAATTTACACGCCTCTTCTTCTCTTCTAATGCATTTCATCGACACTTGGCAAGAGCGATCCTAATTCCTTGATGTCTAAATACTACTAGAAAATCTTCTAAATCGTTAAACTCTTTTCCACAGGAGGGCCGATGGAAAGCATTTGTGGATATATTGAACGCCTGACATTCTATAATCCCGAGACAGGATTTACAGTCGCTCAGCTTAAAGCTCCCCGTAGTCAAGAATTAATTTGTATTGTTGGCACAATGCCGGGGGTGAAGCCAGGAGAAACTGTTCGTTGTCATGGGCACTGGAAGTCCCATCTCATCTATGGTCGTCAATTTGAAGTGCACCACTTTCGTACAGAAGCTCCTTCTGATATTTTAGGAATCAAAAAATACCTTGGCTCAGGCTTAATTAAAGGCATTGGTCCCATTTACGCCGCTCGCATTGTAGAGAAGTTTGGGGTAGAGACATTAGAGATTATCGATAAGTCGCCCGAACGCCTTGCTGAAGTAGAGGGTCTTGGCAAAAAACGAATGGAGCAGATCAAGTGCTGCTGGTCAGACCAGCGCTCTAGTCGTGAAGTGATGGTCTTTTTGCAGTCGAATGGCGTCACTCCTACCTTTGCTCAGAAAATCTTTAAGACATATGGAGCGCAGAGCATTCAAAAAGTTAAAGAAAATCCCTATAACCTTGCTCGCGATATCCGGGGAATTGGCTTTCGCACAGCCGATCGCATTGCACAGCAGATGGGGATTGCTGTCAATTCGCCCGCTCGTATCTCTGCTGGTATTGAACATGTCTTGGGTGAACAGTCAGAAGAAGGGCACGTCTGCTATCCAATCGAACATTTTATAGAAGCAGCTGCTAAAATGCTTGAAGTTGAGCCAGAGCAGGTACAAAGGGAGCTCCAGCAGCTGAAGCAGGAAGATCGCATCGAACTCTTTGACCTAAGGGTGGGCAGCGAAGCTATTCCCTATATCTGGCTGAAAGGAATGTTTGTTGCCGAAGTTGGAATCGCCCGTGAAGTGCAGCGCCTAAGATCTACTCAGTCGTCCCTCCGTTCGGTTGATATTCCTCGAGCTTTAGCCTGGGTGCAGGAGCTACTAAAAATCGAGTTGGCGGAACATCAGCAGCAGGGAGTATCAGCTGCTCTCCATGAAAAATTTCAAATTCTGACAGGTGGGCCAGGGACTGGCAAAAGCACAATCACACGCTGCATCTTAGCGGTGACAGAAAAATTAACGCAACGCATCTGCTTAGCAGCTCCTACAGGTCGCGCCGCTAAGCGCTTAGCTGAGATCACAGGACGCCAAGCTAAAACAATTCATAGTCTGTTAGAGTTTGACCCCTCCAAAGGCGGATTCAAACGAAACCGTTTCAATCCTCTCGAATGCGATCTATTAGTCATCGACGAAGCAAGTATGATCGACACGTTGCTGATGTACCACCTTCTACGAGCCATTCCCAGTTCAGCTAGAGTGCTTCTGGTGGGAGATGTGCATCAGCTTCCAAGCGTAGGTGCAGGCAATGTTCTCAAAGATATGATTGCTTCAAATATTCTTCCAGTTGTGACACTGCAACAGATTTTTAGACAAGCTGCCGGCTCGCGAATTGTCACTAACGCTCACCGAATTAACCGTGGTGTGATGCCCGATTTAAACAACCAGACGGAAGGAGATTTCTTCTTTTTGGAGATGCAAGAGGGTGAGGAGGTTTTAAAAGCTATTGTTGGACTTGTCACAGAACGTTTACCGCGTAAGTACAATTTTAAACCGTTAGAAGATATTCAAGTGCTAGCTCCTATGCGCCGAGGAGTCATCGGCACGGAGAATTTAAATGTCGTTTTGCAGCAAGCGTTAAACCCATCAGACTCTGCTTTGCAGCGTGTCGGCCGCAACTATCATGCCGGCGATAAAGTGATGCAACTACGCAATAACTACAATAAAGAGATTTTTAATGGCGATATTGGTCGCATTGCCTCGATCGATATGGTCGAGCAAGAGGTTGTCGTGACATTTGATGAGCGAGACATTGTCTATGGTTTCGATGAGTTAGACGAACTGACGCTTGCCTATGCCATCTCTGTCCATAAATATCAAGGCTGCGAATGCCCATGTGTAGTCATGCCCGTACACACAAGCCATTTTAAACTGCTATGCAAGAATTTACTTTATACGGCCGTTACTCGTGGAAAGCGCCTTGTTGTCTTAGTTGGAACTAAAAAAGCGGTCGCGATTGCTGTTAGAAATGATGATGCGCATCAGCGCTATACAGGTTTAAAACAGGCTCTCCAAGGTTCCATGCAAATTCTCAGTCAGCTTTAAAAGGATCGATCATGAAAAGAGGGACTATTCCAGGATTTAAGTTACCTAAAGGCTTTCCAATGAATTTTAAACTGCCAGGCATGAAAAAATTTTCTTTGCCGGCCCTGGTCATGTCAATCTTGCTCCTGCTCTTTGGCTGGTTTCAAGAGACTTTCACTTCGTATAGTCTGCCAAGAGCTGACCAGCCAGCTGAAATCTTATCGAACCAGCTGCAAGCAGATCTGCGTGGAACTTTTGCCAATGCCATTAAATCAGCTAAGAGCTCCGTTCTACTGCTCGTCTACTCTTTGTCTGATCCTGTCATCACAAAAGCATTAAAAGAGAAAAGTGAAGAGGGCGTTCCAGTTTATATTGTTTGTGATGGTGACGCTTCTCGCTTTGCAAAAGGAAAACTAGGTCCAATCGTCAATCTTCACCTTCACAATAGCCAAGGATTAATGCATCAGAAAATCTTAGTCATCGATCAAAAGATGGTCTGGATAGGCTCGGCAAATATGACGAGTGACTCCTTGCGTGTCTATGGTAACTTAGTCGAAGCCTTTGAGCATCCACAAGCTGCGGAGTGGATTCAAGAGAGAAGTATGGCCCTATTTAATAGCGGCAAGAACTTGTCTCGCCCCAAGCCATTGACAATCCCATTGAAAGATCAGCAAGGCGATCTCTATATCTTGCCCGATGTTCCGCTGGCAGTAAATCGGTTGAGAGAATTGATTCAGACGGCGCAGAAGAGTGTGCGTGTGGCTATGTTTACTTTTACTAGAATGGATTTAGCCCACGAAT
This sequence comes from uncultured bacterium, assembly GCA_964654295.1. Lineage (GTDB taxonomy): Bacteria > Chlamydiota > Chlamydiia > Chlamydiales > JABDDJ01 > CAZZJE01. Next base: position 3,469 of record CAZZJE010000096.1, read on the forward strand.
TAGCTGATGCGCATGAACGAGGCCTTGAAGTTGGTGTTGTCTTTGACCGCAACTCCTCAGTAGGAGCAAGTAAACATGTGTTAGAATTTTTGCGCAGCCGTGGTGTTCCTGTCTATATCAGCCGTGGACCTGGTCTGATGCACCATAAATTTAGCTATATCGATGAAAAGATTCTAGTCAACGGCTCAGCTAACTGGACAAAAGCAGCCTTCACTCAAAATGCCGATTGTTTTATGATCTTATCTCCCTTAGATTCAAAACAGAGTGTCTATATGAATGATTTGTGGCGCCTGCTGACTATTGAATCAGACCCTTTTCTTTAGGCCATTGAGATCGCTATGCCAATCTACCGCAAAGAGAGCTTAGAAAATTTAAGGCAGCGTGTCGACCTGGTCGATGTGCTCTCTTCACATCTAGATCTCAAACGCTCCGGCTCTTCTTATAAAGCCTGTTGCCCTTTCCATGATGAAAAAACTCCCTCTTTTGTCGTGCAAAAAGGGGACAGCCACTACCACTGCTTTGGCTGCGGGGCACATGGCGATGCTATCCAGTTTTTGATTGCTCACCAGCGCCTTAGCTTTACTGAGGCTGTCGAGAGCTTAGCTCACAAGTATCAGGTTGTCTTAGAATATGAAGAGGCCGGCTCCAGGCAGCAAGATGGGCTTCGCAAAGCAATGCGGGAAGCGTTAGAAGCCTCTACTCTCTTTTACCATTTCTATCTCCTCCATACCGAAGAGGGTCAAGAGGCACTTCAATACCTTTATCAGCGTAATCTCGATCTAGACTTTATCCGACACTTTTCGATTGGATTATCTCCTAAAAAGCCGGGGCTTTTTCGCAGCTATATGGAAAAGAAGGGGTTTGAAGAGCAGATTTTGATTCAGGCGGGGCTCCTCTCCCGAACATCTGACGACCGAGTTCGAGAGTTTTTTAATGAGCGCATCCTCTTTCCTATCCAGCATGCCACAGGTTACGTGATTGGCTATTCGGGTAGAAAATATCATGAGGAGACGTTTGGAGGGAAGTATGTCAATACGACAGAGACACTGCTCTTCAAAAAATCTCGCGTGCTCTTTGGCTTGCCATTTAGCCGTAAGCGTATCGCTAAAGAGAGCCAAGCGATTATTGTCGAAGGGCAAATTGATGCGTTACGTTTGATCCATGCTGGTTTAAATTTAACAGTAGCAGGGCAGGGAACTGCTTTTGGAGAGGGACATGTGGCAGAGCTGGCAACCTTAGGGGTGAAACGTGTCTACTTGGCGCTCGATGGAGACGAAGCAGGGCAAGAGGCAACCTGTAAGATTGGCGATCTCTTCCTCAAACGTGGGATTGAAGTTCGAGTGGCTGCACTGCCTAGAAAATCAGATCCTGACTCCTTTTTGCGTGAAAGGGGGGCAGAAGCCTTTGTTCAACTTCTGCATACCAGTGCTGATTATCTGACTTTCTTAGTCAAACGACGCTCTAAAGGCATTGACTTGTCTTCTCCGGCAGCTAAAAACCAGCTTGTGCAAGAGCTCAGTGGCCAGATTCGAGCTTGGGAGCAACCCTTAATTGTTCACGAGAGCTTAAAGCGATTAGCTCAACTCCTGCATCTGCCTGAGCAAGTTGTTGGCATGGCCCAACCGACTCCTTCACTTTTTATCAAGCGTGTCGCTGCTGCAGGAGCTCATCAGGTTGATCCTAACCGTGTCTTAGAGCTCGATTTCTTGCGTTGGCTGCTCGTATGTGGTCCAGAAAAACCTCATTTCATCAAGTTGGCTCAGAATAATATTGCAGCAGAACGCTTGAGAATTGAAGCTTGTCGAGATGTTTATCGGACTCTGTTAGGGCTGAGCTCTTGGGGAGCCAAGTGTGATCTATTGAGTATTGTGATTGAATCGGAGAGCGAAGAGGTTCAAGAGTTAATCGGAGAGCTATTACATAAGAGAATCAATCGCGAAAAAGCCGATGAGTATTTCCGACAAACAATTCAAAGGTTATTGGAACGCGACTGGATGGAGCAGCGAGAAGCGTTGCGCATGAAAATTCAAAGCGGAGAGTGCAGTGAAGAAGAGGTACTAGAGCTTGTTAGAGAGTTCGACCAGTTGAAGGTGGCTCAGCCAGCCATTGTTGAATAAAGATTTTGCTCGCCTCGACTTGTCGAGGCATAAAGAGTTATCGCTGCGCTAAGGTTCCAAAGTCAATAAGTTTAGCGGTTGCTAGACCATTGACATATGTGATTAACACATTTTCTTTATCGTTTTCACGCTCGGTATGAACGCCTGCATCGCTCATAAATTGTCTTGCGCTGGCAATTTCTGCCCTAATCTTTTGCTGCTCTTCATTGGATAGAGAGTCCCACACCATACTTAGTTTTTGGCCTGGTATATATTCCATATGAATCCAAGTTTTGCCCCACACCTTGTAAGCTTGGTAAAAAGTGACAATATTAGGGTGGCCGCCTCGATTTTGAATGCGACTCAACATTTCATCTTCTCGGTCTTGGTCACATAATAAGAACTTAACGGCGACTTCTTTTCCATCAGAGACTCTCCTTGCTAAGAAAATGACACCATACCCACCTTCTCCTAAAGGTTCTAAATAGCGATACTTTTCGTTGCCAAAAAGAGGTAGTTCATCAGGAAATTTCACCCAAAGATAGGGATTTTCTATAAAACGCTCAGGAATTGTATCTGAATTTAGTAACTGAAGCAGTTTAGAATTATGACCAGCTAGCTTTATGCACTCTTCGTCAGCTTTAGCTCCATTAGAAACAAGAATTTTGACAACTTTATAAGCTCCTCTCATGACAGCAACTTGGAGAGGCGTATTAAAGCCATCATGAAGGTTGACATCCGCTCCATGTTGAATGAGTAATTTGATAATCTTGCGATGTCTTTTTTCTCTTCCTTCATCCGCACAATGGTGAACGCTGGCGTGGAGTGGGCCCGTCCATGTTTCTCTTTCATTGAAAACGTAACCAGACTTACGCGCCTTAGGACTAACACCGTTATTTAATAGTTGTTCTACAGTTTCTAAGCGTCCATAATTACATGCTGTCATTAATTCAGGAAAACCCATTTTAGCCTCATTCTTGGTTTTTTAAAAAATAACCAAAAATAAATTAAATTGCAAGTTTTTGTTTGTTTTTGAAACAATAAAAGATAGATTAATTAGTGAATGTATCTTTTTGTTTTTTTATAAAAACAAACGTTTTGTTAGCCCCGTTGGGCCTTATCTTTGCTCCACAGCTGCAGTTCCGCTTCAAAACGAATTTCTTTAACTTCAAATTTACGTTGGTTAAACGGGTTTTGATTGTTTAAGCTAGCGATCGTCAATTTATTAAAAACAGCTCTTGTTTTACTGTCATGTGGAATGCTAAATGGCATCTCTAAGAGATCAAGTGTAATAGGATCCTCATATAACTCCCCCCCATGAAAATAGTAAATTAACTTCCAGGCATTATTCCAATAACCTTCGATACGATTCATGTAAGTCTTAAGCTCTCCTTCTTGACTATTTGCCAGCTCCACTTTTACATAGTCTCGAATCTTTAAAAGAATAGCTAATAGCTTTTTACCTTTTTCAAAACGCTTTTCTGTCTCTCTTTCTGAATCTACGATTTCTAACAACTGCTTCCAGCTCTCAGTTTCAAGTGCTGTTTTTAGATTAGCTAAATCAACTTTATCGATATTGATAATTTGAAGAAGAGCTTGATCTAAGTTTTCGAAAACTATTCCATCTTTATTGAGAGCTTCTTTTGTGTTTTTTTCAATTTTATTCAAAATTTGAAGAAAATCATTTTCGGCTTGTGCTGAATGATTGCCTCTTGTCGCTTGATAAGCAGCATGTTCAGGATTTCCTTGTATAGCTACAGATGCAATACTAAATAATTGGTTATTCTCACCATGTACCAGGCTGTTTCCGTTCCAATATGCATTATCGTATGAAGGATTCGATTGATCAGTTTCAAAATTGCTGAAAAAATTATAAACAGACTCGGGCGTTAAAAAATTACCAATAGCAAATCTACTAGAAGTGGAAGATTCGGAACTATTTGACTCGCGATTACTTTTAAAGAAATTGAAATTAAAAAAAGAGTCTATCCCATTAAACATTCGAGAAATGGTTTCAGTAATAGGGCTGGAGTTGTTGTATCGGCGAAAAACCCATTCATATAAACTAGGTGATGATGGTGCTGAATGTGAAGAAGTTTCCCAAGGGGTTGATACAACACTATTTACATTGAAGAGCGAAACATTATTTGTTTGGGATGAAGAATCTCTTACAGTAATAGGAGTGTTCCAAAAATGTCGGACAAGAACTTCATCGCTACTTGCACGAGGAGGCATCGAGCTATTTCCGCTTTGATTAGTTGGAGCTCCCCTTGAAAGGTTGGATGGTAGATCTCTATTAGTAGAACTAAATACGCAGAGACGAAAGGTTGTGGGTGTTAAATTAGACATAAATTAAATTTCACTCCGTTTGTTATTTATTACCAATTTACAAATTTAGGTTTCGTTTCAAAAACTTTTTTACACCTTCAAACGCCTCTTCTTCTTGAGTGAAGAGTTTTGGGAAAAAATAAAAACCGTGTGGCATTCCTTCTGAAACAAAAAGAGCGCATTCGGCATGGCTTGCCTGTTGATGCTTGGTAGCGAAGGCTTTTGTTGAGTCAACAACAGGATCAGCTGTACCGACGATTAGCAAGGTAGAAGGATAGCCTGTGAAGTCGCCAAATATAGGGCTTACGTAAGGGTGATTCCATAACTTAGGTTGAGGGGCATAGGCACCTCTTAGAAACCCAATGAAAGCGCTGTCATAAATGATTCCCAAGGGGGCTTCACGATTAAATGATTCATATTGTTCAAAATTTATGTCGACAACAGGTCCGAAGAGAATGATTGCAGATGGCAAACGTAAACCTTCTTTTCGGGCTTTGAAAGGGATAACTGCAGCAAAATTTGATCCGGATGAATCTCCGCTAATAATCAAACGGTTTGCATCTCCTCTTAGTTCTTCAGCCCCATGGTTTAGTAACCAACTGTAGACATTAAAAAAATCATTTAAGCCTGTAGGAAATTGAAATTCAGGAGCTAAACGATAATTGACACTGACAACAATCATCTCATTTTGAGAGGCCAATTTGCGTGTAATGAAGTCGGTGTCTTCACTGCTGCCGACCATAAAACCGCCTCCATGTGCGTATAGGATGATTGGCCGGCCATCCCTGATTTTTTTAGGCCGGTAGACTGCACAGCGGATAGGTCCATCAGAGGATG
>CAZZJE010000097.1:0-8722 GCA_964654295.1 uncultured bacterium
TCGTGTTTTATCATGGCGAACTCTGCTTGGGCGGCGGGACGATCCTACAGCCCGGACGCTCTTATTATAAACGGTAGATTAAAACCAATAGACAAAGCCCCACTTAACTCCATAGCCTCGCAATCCATGCTTCTCTTTGCTTAGACTTAAGTTGTAGCCAATGCCAATGTTTGTAGAAAAATTTTTGGTCAGATCCTTTTCGACCATCAATGCATAGTTAAAACCTTGACTATGATCTTTGCTATTCACCAAATGTTCAATAAGGGTATGGGTACGGCTCCAAGAGTATTGGATAGAACCAACCACTCTGAAATCCTCTTTAATTTTATAGTAGAGCTCGACACCCACATAGGGTCCATAAGAATGAAAGGTCTCTTTTAAATCTTTTAATCCAAAATCGACCAAATCAATATAGGTCGAGATATAATTGTAGCCATATCCCACCGTAGGAGATACCGAGATTTTTTCTGTAACGGGAAAATAGTAGCCGATGCCGAAGCTGATAGTCGCTAAATTTCCATCGTCAGAAATGGCTAAGAGGGCGGAAGGTTTGAGGATTAATCCTTTATAGATGGAGTAAGCGATATCTAGTTTACCTCCAGCCATATCCATCTTGTTTACAGTCTTTCCCGACTCTAAGACATCCAGATGCAAAAAGGTGGGGGCTAGATCAATTTTTCCTGCTGTACTAAAAAGAGAAGCAAAAGGACATATGAAAAAGCAGGCTAAAAGAAGACACTTTTTTAAACAATTAGTCATTTTATGCTCTTGTTTTAAAGATTATGGTCGTAGCGTAGGCTTTAGCCTGCGCTCGTTTATACAGGTTTTAACCTGTATATTTTAAAACCTGCAAAACAAGCTTAACTAAAACTTGCGCTACAGTATTTAAACATTTTCGGAGAGTCCTCCATTTTAAGTCTACTTGTTTGGAGCTGTTGATGATTTAAGTCTATTGACCTATGCTGGTATATTTCATTCATCTATCGGAGCAAGTATATGCAAATTGGAGTACCCAAAGAGATTAAGACACATGAGTATCGTGTCGGTGCGACTCCAGAGATGCTCTCTGCTCTTATTTCCAAAGGCCACACTGTCGTCGTCCAAAAAGGAGCGGGTGAACGCATTGGCTTTAGCGATGCCGACTACGCTGCAGCAGGAGCTAAACTTGTCGACACCTTAGAAGAGGTTTACCAAGCAGAGATGGTTCTTAAGGTTAAAGAGCCGCAACCCACAGAATTTCCCCTGATACGGGAATCTCAAATTCTCTTCTGCTACCTGCATCTTGCACCAGATCCAGTACAGGCGGAACATCTTATAAAAAGTAAATGCATGGCGATTGCCTATGAAACAATTACGGACAATCAAGGCAGACTACCTCTCCTTGAGCCAATGAGTGCCATCGCCGGACGTCTATCTGTACAGGTAGGATCCCTAAATCTCCAACTTCATCATGGCGGACGCGGAGTACTACTAGGCGGAGTACCTGGCGTTCTTCCTGCTAAAGTAGTCATTATCGGCGGTGGGGTTGTTGGGACCGAGGCAGCTCGAACGGCAATGGGACTTGGCGCCGATGTCACCATTTTAGATATCGATCTTCGGCGTTTAACTGAATTAGATGCCCTCTATGGACCTCGTCTTAAGACTCTCTATTCCACTCCCGATGCCATAGCAGACAGCTTAAAGCAGGCAGATCTTGTCATTGGTGCTGTTTTAATCCAAGGAAAAATGGCTCCCAAGCTAATCAAAAAAGAGATGCTAGCCAAGATGGCTGCTGGCAGTGTGATCGTCGATGTGGCGATCGATCAGGGGGGATGCGCAGAGACTTCTCATCCAACCACGCATGCAGATCCTACCTATGTTGTCGATGGGGTCATTCACTATTGCGTCACTAATATGCCAGGGGCTTGTGCCAGAACGGCAACGCTAGCTTTGACTCATGCGACGACGCCCTATGTGCTAAAGCTTGCTAACATGGGTTTGAAAAAGGCTCTGCTCAGCGATCCTCATCTGCTCAATGGCCTTAATATCTATAAAGGCCTTGTCACACACGCGGCTGTAGCTGCCGATTTAAACTATACCTATACTGACCCCAAAACTCTTCTTGCTTAATATGCGCTATTTAATCGGAATCGACCTCGGCACAACGCACTGTTGTGTGGCCTATGCAGATATGAATTCAGCTGCCTCTATTCAGCAGTTTCGTATTCCTCAGCTTGTTTCAGAAGGAATTGCCGACTCGCTTCCTCTCCTGCCATCTTGCTGCTATCTTGCTGCTGAAGGTGAATTTAATCCTCGCTCTATCCAACTGCCATGGAAAAGTTCTTCACGAATTATTGTAGGAACTCTTGCGCGAGAGCTTGGAGCAAAAGTTCCAACGCGGCTAGTACAATCAGCTAAAAGCTGGCTTTGCCATTCGGCTGCCAATCGAAAAGATAGGATTCTTCCTGTAGAAGCTGCTGATCCAAGCAGCCGCATAAGCCCAGTGGAGGCGACAGCCTATTTGTTAGAGCATATTCGTGACGCTTGGAATTACCTCATGTCTGAGGGTAATCCCGACTGGGAGTTTGAGCAGCAAGAGATCGTGATCACTGTGCCCGCGTCATTTGACGAAGTGGCACGCGCATTGACTGCTGAGGCGGCACGCCAAGCTGGCTGCCGTCATTTAACTTTTATTGAGGAGCCTCAAGCTGCTTTTTATGCTTGGATGGGCCAGCAAAAAGGGGAGTGGCAGCAGCACTTTAAACAGGGGCAATCGATCCTAGTATGTGATATTGGTGGTGGAACGACAGATTTTAGCTTAATCGATGTGATCTCTAAAGGCGATGAGCTGGGCTTTCAGCGGATGGCCGTTGGAAACCATCTCCTTCTCGGCGGAGATAACATGGACCTGGCTGTAGCGCATCAGCTAGAGGAGCATCTGAAGCAAGCTGGTCATCCTGATCTGACAACAGATCAGTGGCTTCAGCTAAAAGCTCAGGCCCGAAAAGCTAAAGAGGCTCTTTTAACCGATCTCGAGCTGAAGAGCTTTCGCGTGCTGCTACAAGGAAGTGGATCAAAAGTTGTTAAAGGCAGCTTAGCGACCGAAATCTCACAAAAAGAGCTCTATCATCTGCTAGTCGATGGCTTCTTTGGAGTCTATGATTGGTCTCAAGCATTGCAGTTGCGCCGTGCAACAGCGATTCGTACCATGGGATTAGCATACGAAGAGGAGCCTTCGATCACGAAACAGCTGGCTCTATTTCTATCTAAAGCTCAAATGCAACAGGGGGTTGATTATCTGCTGTTTAATGGCGGGGCTGTCAAAGCAGCTGCCTTTCAGCAGGCGATCGTCCAGTCACTTCAGAAATGGTTTCCTCAAAAGAATCTCGAACAGCTCGCTTCTGTGAGCTTAGATTTGGCTGTTGCGCGAGGCGCTGTCTACTACGCCAAAGTCAAGCATGGCTTAGGTGTTCGTATTGCCGCTGGTTCTGCTCGCTCCTATTACCTCGAAGTCAACTCGGCTCAAGGCAGCCAGGTTAAGCAGGCTCTTGTTCTTTTGCCGCGCGGGGTTGAAGAGGGAACGGCCTATGAGTCAAAGCAGTCGTTTACACTGCTTCCTAACACTCCCGTCGCCTTTCATCTTTACACCTCTCATGTCCGCCTCCATGATCAATTAGGAGACCTTGTTGCTATTGACCCTGAAGAGATGCATCTGCTACCTCCTATTCATACCTTGCTTCGCTTTGGTAAGCAGCAGGCATTTCAAAGCTCTTCCGATGCCATTCCTGTAACACTTGGTATCCGTCTGACAGAAATTGGAACATTGGAGCTGTGGCTGCGCTCTTTGAAAACAGAGCATCAATGGACATTAGAATTTCAGCTGCGTAGCAGTGTGTCGCAAAGTGAATCGCTTGTACAAACAGAAAAGCGCAAAGATGAAACTTTGGACGCTCAAGAGCTGCAAGCTGCAGAGGCGTTGTTGCAAGCCTGTTTTTCAAAGCCGTCTCAAATTAAGCCTGCTCGTCTGATTGAACAGCTGGAAGAGCTGATACAACGCCCTCGTCAAGAGTGGCCACCGAGCCTGCTGCGCGCATTAGCAACAGCCCTGCTTAAACTTTCCCCTTTTCGATCCCTATCTTCCGAGTACGAGGCGCGCTGGTGGAACCTTGCCGGCTTTCTCCTACGTCCAGGTTATGGATATCCTCTCGATGATTTTCGTATGAAAGAGCTATGGAAAATTATTTTAAGCGACCGCGCAACTAAAAAAAGTGGCGAGGTAGCGCTGCAGCAATGGATCTGTTGGCGCCGGTTAGCTGGCGGTTTTAACAAGGGACAGCAGCTCCAGCTGGCAAGTGAATTGCTCAATGATGTTCTACCCAAGAAAAACCAAGGCTTTCCTGAGTTGTCAAAAGGGGAGCGCTACGCGTTTCAAGAGAAAATTAGGACGTTAGCTAGCTTTGAACTTCTTGAGATGCCGCAAAAAATTCGCTTAGGTGAGGCCCTAGTGCAACGGTTAGCCATTGAGCCATCTCAGGTGGAGGCCTGGGCACTCGGCCGTGTTGCTGCGCGACGGCTGTTCGTCGGCTCTGCAGTCAATGTTGTTCCCAAAGAGACTTGCGAAAAATGGATAAAAAGCTTGCTTGAAAAGCCTCTAGCCCAGCAACCCTACGCTGCCTTCCTATTTGGACAGTTAGCCCAAAAAAGCGATTACAAGCAGCTAAATGTCTCTGATTATCTTGTCGATCAAATTTTGTCTTGCTTTCAACGAAAATCCGACCAGTCGCGTCTTGAACGTCTTTTACATGAGCAGACCGATTGGACAAGCGAAGAGCAAGAAAAACTCTATGGCGAAACTCTGCCAATCGGACTTATGTTGACTTCAGCATCTAAACCTTCTTAACTTTTTATCGGCATGCAGCTTCCCGCTTCTCTTAAATCATTCGAACGCCCCGCCCGCCGATGGCTACAACTAGGTGCGGCCAAGCAGATTGAATTCTCTGGCGCGACCTATCAAGTGCAAGTTGTCGACCCTGAATCTCAGGATGAGGCTTGGGCATTTCTACAGCTCGACTCCCAGGGCCATCTAAGCGATGGCTTCTGCTCGGGAGAAAATTGCGACGCCGCTTCAGGATGCATCCATTTAGCCGTTGCCTATCTAAGAATCTTCAATGGCCACTTGCACCCTCTGCATCAACGCTTTGCTCACTCTATCTGGAACGCTCTATGTAGGCTCTATGCCGATCGCTTAGGCTATGATAGCTCTCTGCTTAAACGCGATTCCAAAGGGCGCTACGCCTGTTACTCATTAGGTCGTAAATGTCTCTTTGCTATCCAAGCCTCCACCCCTGAATCTTTAACGCAATTGAAAGAGATCTTAGAGAAAAAAAGTTTGGAAACCGAAGAGACTTCACTTAAATTTTCTAACCTTTCACCTGAAGAGCTTATCTTATGGAGAGAGGGACGCCCCACCCCAGAACTTGCCTACGAGCTATCCTTCTGGAATGATCTTGCCAAATGGCTTATGCTTATGCAAGATAGCGGTAGTGAATATCAGGTGCAATTTGGCTACTCTAACCGAGGCCTTCCCAATCAGTTTAAAGTGAGTTTTCCCGCTGTAGAGGTTGACTGCTATCTATCCGAAGCCAACCTGCCTCAAATTATTCCAGCTTTAAAAAATATTAAATCACCTCTTCAAATCCATGATGAATGGCAAGAAAGCATTCAAAAAATGTATTATAACCAAAAAGAGGGGGTGATTCATCTTGTTAAAAATCGAGGTAGTGCTGACATAACTGACTTTAACCTCCTTAAAAAAGAGGGTATTCGCTGTGAAAATTGGCTTTTTGTTCCGGGGCAAGGCTTCTTTGCTAATGATCCTCAACAACTTATCCATGGCTCGGTGATCTCTGGAAATGCCATTCCACAACTTCTTAGCGAGCATATGATGCTTGTCAAACGTCATCTGGAAGGCTGCTCATTTAATACCGAACCTATTAAGCCTTCATACAAGCTCTTTTTCGATGCTAACTGGAATTTGCATGTTTTAACCTATCTGTTTGAACCAGGTGATCTAACTCACCCCTATTCCAAACTCTACTATCCTTGGGCCTATTTGGCAGATGATGGTTTCTATCAGCTCGATGAGATGCGCTTTGATCATGCGGAAGAAATTATCTCCCCTGAGCTTGTTCCTGATTTTGTTAATCGTCACCGCTCTTGGCTTAATAGCCAAGAGGGCTTTCATACACATGTCAGCGGTTTTGAAAGCGAACTTTTTTATAAAGTTGACGAACGCCGTATCTTGAGATTCGACCGCGCCTCTTTGCCATTAGAAACCGAGGGCAAAAGTCGAGATTTTGGTGCTTGGATTTTTGTAATAGGTGAGGGGTTTTATGCAAAAACAAATCGCCACTATGGTCCTATCCATGCAGGCTTAGCCATTCCTCCCGACCAGATTCCACTCTTTTTGCGAATGAATCGCGAGGAGCTTCAGCTGATTCCTCGTTTTTTCAGTCGGCAAAATCCCGTATACAAAGCGGCTTTAGAGCTAAATGCCATTCGCAATGATCAAATTGAAATTACTCCGCACTATCACCTCTTTCCCGGTTATCAGCAGGATCAAGTACAATTCTTCGAAGAGTTCAGCTATGTCCCAGGTGAGGGTTTCTATGAGCTTCCTGCAGACTTGCGTCTCCCAGAAAAATTTCGGCAGACAACTAAACTGCAGGGAGAGGCCTTAGATCTATTTATCGAGTATGAGTTTGAGGGATTAAAACGCTATGTCGAGTCGTGGAAAGGGCCCTTCATCTCTCCTAAAAGCTTAAAGCTGATGAGCCAAGCTTCTCAGCTGCCTGCCGAAGCGGATGGCGGCTATGTGTTGCAATTATATTTCCATTCTGAGCTTGGAGAGATATCCCTAGCCGACGTTGAAACGGCAATTCGAAATAAACGTCAATGGATCTGCAGTCCAGCGGGATTGATTAACCTGCGAGAAGAGCGGTTTAACTGGATCCGTTCTCTTGGAAAAAATCGGATTAACCGCAAAACGAATGAGGTCTACTTCACAACCCTCGAGCTCATTCGTCTCAATGCCTTTGAAGAGCTTCATTTCAATTCTGGCGCTAAAACTTCTCAAGATCTATTAGGCCAGCTTCTTGAAAAAGATGTGCCAGCAATGGGACCATTGACTGGCTTGCGCAGCTTGCTGAGGCCTTACCAGCGCTTAGGAGTTGAGTGGCTATGGCATCTCTACCATCACCATCTCTCTGGCTTGCTCTGCGATGATATGGGTCTTGGAAAAACTCACCAGGCGATGGCTCTGTTAGCTGCCGTGCGCGACTTTCAAAAGCAATCAGAGGGAATCCCTCTGCAGTTTTTAATCGTTTGCCCGACATCTGTACTTTTTCACTGGGAAGAAAAGCTGCAAGACTTTTTGCCTAATGCTAAAGTATTTACTTTCTATGGTACCAAACGTAGCTTCGAAGAGTTTAACTCTTTTCATCATATTCTTTTGACTTCATATGGCATCTGGCGCAATGAAAAAGAACTTCTCTCTAAGATTCCTTTTGAAATTGCCATTTTTGATGAAATCCAACTCGCCAAAAATCACAATAGCCGCATCCATGCTGCTTTGCAGCAGGTTCAAGCACGTATGCGCATTGGCCTGACAGGAACGCCTATCGAGAACCATTTAAGAGAATTAAAAGCTCTATTTGATCTAGTTCTGCCAACCTATATGCCTAGTGAAACCGACTATCGAGACTTTTTTATTCGTCCTATCGAGAAGGAGTTTAATGATGAGCGGCGTGAACTTCTGTCTCGCTTTGTAAAGCCTTTTGTCCTTCGGCGCAAAAAAGAGGATGTCCTCTTAGACCTTCCTGAAAAAATTGAAGAGGTCTCCCACTGTCCCCTCTCTCAACAGCAGAGACACTACTACAATGAAGCCATCCAACGTTCTAAACAAACAGTCGTTGCTAACCTTCAAAATGAGAGTGTACCTGTCTCCTATATCCATCTCTTCTCCCTTCTCTCTCAGCTTAAACAGATCTGCGATCATCCCGCTCTCTTTTTAAAAGATGTGCCAAACGCTGCTAACTACCACTCTGGCAAATGGGATCTCTTTGTCGAGTTGCTTCAAGAAGCCCGTCAAAGTGGTCAGAAAGTTGTGGTATTTAGCCAATACCTCGGCATGCTCGATATTATCGAAAACTATCTCAACCAAGAGGGGATTGATTTTGCAGGGATACGCGGTGCTACAGTCAAACGCGGTGATGAGGTGCGTCGTTTTAATCATGATCCGGCGTGCGAAGTCTTTGTTGCCTCCCTTCAGGCTGCAGGCGTTGGAATCGACTTAACAGCTGCTTCTGTCGTGATCCATTACGATCGCTGGTGGAATGCTGCCAAAGAGAACCAGGCAACCGACCGAGTTCATCGTATCGGGCAAACTCGCGGTGTTCAAGTCTTCAAATTGGTTACACGAGGCACTTTTGAAGAAAAAATTGATCAGCTAATTCAAAAAAAGGGGCGTTTAATGGAAGAGGTGATCGGAATTGATGACCATCTCCTTTTAAAGCAATTTAACCGAAGTGAACTTTTACAGCTTATCCAAGAGGTAGAGGCTGTCCCGATGGATGATTCAGTGAATGATCAATAGTAACCGTTTCTTGCTCATGCGCCTAACGAGCCTTCTGGAGTGCGGCGACTTGTCGCATAGGCATCAAGCTAAGAAGGTAGACTAACGTAA
>CAZZJE010000098.1:0-8700 GCA_964654295.1 uncultured bacterium
AAACCTTAGAATGAGTCGTGCAATATAGTTTTTTACTACCGACTGAACGCTCACTGTTAGACATCGAACTGTCAAGCAATAAATAACGATTAAAAAGATATTAACGATATAACGATAAGCGGTTTATAGACAAGTTTGATAAATTCAATAATCACTAATCAGTTGATATTCAAGAACTTATTTTATTACAAACTGAATACTTATGCGACTATCATTCTGTCATTGTAAAATAAAAATTTACAAATAGTTTTAATTTTGTTATTTTTTTAATAAAAAAACCAAATACTGGAGAATATATGTCTTTTGATTCAATTTATAAGCCTAATATGCCTCGTGATGGTGCATATGATGTTCATCATGCAAACTATTTATATCAACAAACTGAAGAATATAAGCAACGAACTGCTTATCAATATGAGAATATCAACCAATTAGAAACAATTTTTGCCCAAACTTTTCCTCCAGGAGAGGCGATTGATATTCCAGATGAAGCTTTAGGGGATCCTTATGACAACAATTTCCATGTCGTCATTGCGAGAACCCTTAACATGATTTCAAATCGAGAGCATAGGGGATTGCCGCCAGGACAACGGGAAATGGGCATTGGTCTTCTAAATGATGCTTATTCACATTTAGAAGACCAATTAAAATATATTATCCATGCTTTTAAAAGCGAAACCGATCAATCTCTAAAACAAGAGATTTTAAAAGAATTGGCAGTTGCCTTTACTTACCCGTGTTTGAACAGATGGAATAATTCGGTTAACCAAAGCATTCAAATGATCGTAGCAACACAGAACTCTATTTAACGACTCTTTCCCAATAGATGCGTTAAAGCCCCCTCTAGATCAGGGTATAAGAATTTGTATCCTGATTCTTCTAAACGTTTAGGAAGTACATAAGTGCTGCTAAGCAGCAGTTCATCAGCCATCTGGCCGACCAAGAGACGAATTAAGCCTGCAGGCACTTTAAAAAAAGTGGGACGATTCAAGACGTGCCCTAATGTCTTAGTAAATTCGCGATTCGTAACAGGCTTTGGCGCGGTTAAGTTGACTGGACCGGAAAGCTCTGCATGGGCAAGCAGATGTAAGATCGCTCCGAGCACATCATCCATCGCAATCCAGCTCATAAACTGATCTCCCGAGCCGATCGGACCGCCTAATCCTAATTTAAAAGGCGTCAACATCGTCTTTAAAGCACCCCCTTTTGGCGAGAGCACCACACCAAAGCGAGCAAATACAGTGCGGATATTTTGCTTTTCAGCCTCTTTAGCCGCTGCTTCCCACTTTTGGCAACCGTCGCTAAGAAAGAGAGAACCTAAAGAGCTCTCTTCTGTCAGCTGCTCTTGCCCACGATCGCCATAGTAACCAATGGCGGAGGCATTAATTAAAACCTTGGGGGGCTTCTGCAACGTTTTTAGGGCTTCGACTAAATATCTGGTCGATTCAACACGGCTATCGATAATCTTTTTTTTTCGCTCTTCTGTCCAGCGACCGGACGAGATATTTTCGCCAGCTAGATGGATGACTGCATCGTAGCCTTCGAGGCTAGAGGGTTTAGGAAAAGGCTGCAGTCCATTCCAAACCAGGTCACCCTCGCGCTGATCTTTAGACTGTCTAATCACGCGAGTGACTTGATGTCCTCCACCCTGCAAGAAAGGGATGAGAGCCGAGCCGATTAGCCCTGTCGCTCCTGTCACTAAAATTTTCATCGGTTTCACCTGATTATATGTTTGGTGCAGCCTAAGATCTTGAAGCGTCACTTGATGGCGGTAGCGAAAAAGCCTCTCAATCTCCGAGGCAACATATTGCTTAGCAAAGAGTCTAGAAAAGAGTGGTAATCGGTAGCGAATATGGTCAGATAAGAGAGATTCGTTTTCACTTCTCGGCTCAAAAAGATGGCGATGTTCCCAATAGCTAAAGGGCCCGGAAATTTGCGTGTCGACAAACTGTCGATTGGGAATGCATTCGCGATGAATCGCTTCCCAGCGTATCTTCTTCCCATATACACGCGTTTCAAAGAGAGCATGCACGCCATCTTGCAAACTAGAGGGATAGGTGATGACTTTGGCATCGACCCAGGGAGGTATGAGGCGATCAATCGCACCAGGAGAGGCGTGCCATTGAAAAAGCCGCTCGGCAGAGACCGGCATGAGGCTCTCTTTAATAAAGAGAGCATCTTGATGAAACGAGTGGCGCTTAGACGAGGTCGCAGGCATCGTCTGGCATCCAGTGGCGCTCTTTGCCTTCCCATTTCACATTACAGCCAATCGGATTTGTCACCGGCTGTCTGATGGGCTGACCGGAAAGGTACTCTTCTAAGGCGAGTTCAAGATCATTGACCTTCATCTTGCTTGTATCGCGTGGAGAGTCAACCCCTCTGCCGGTGTAGACCAGCTTGCGGTGGGCATCGAACAGATAAAAATGGGGGGTGCGTAGTGCTCCGTAGGCGCGAGCGACGTCTTGCGATTTGTCATAGAGATAGACCCAGGGAAACCTCTTCTCTTTCATTCGAGCGACCATATGATCGAATGAATCGTCGGGAACGGTATGCACGCTATTGGAGTTAATCCCTACAAACTGGACACCTTGATCGCGGAAACGTTCGGCTGTTTGTCGCGTCACTTCATCGGATCCAGTGACATAGGGGCAGTGGTTACAAGTGAAAAAGATGACGAGAGCAGGCGCCCCAGCAAAATCTTCTAACGTATAAATGCGGCCATCGGTAGAGGGAAGCTCAAAGTCAGGCGCTTGGGCTCCAATTTGCAGTGTAAAAGGCATAAAAGGTCTCCCTATCTTAAAAAAATTAGATATCAATCACTTTAATATATCTTCCCTTCGAAAAATAAGGTCAACCTGTTAGAATTTTACGCATCACTTTTCAACAGTTCGCAACTCATTAGATAGGGAGAAAGGCCATGGCCCAACTCAATCGCGAGGCCATTAAACATTTGAGCCGCTTATGTCGCATTCAATGCAATGAAGAAGAAGAGGAAGCTCTTCTAGCTGATCTAAGTAAAATTTTAGAATATTTTACCGAACTTGAAGAGATCCAGACCGCTGATGTCCCGCCGTGTAATCAGGTTTTAGAAGGGATGGTCAATGTCGCCAGGGAAGATGTTGTAGGAGAGGTCTTGCCGCGAGAGGATTTTTTAAAGCTGGCCCCCTCACATACAGGCGGCTATATTCGCGTTCCAACAGTCATTAAAAAAAATCGAGCTGAATCATGAAAGAAGGCATGCATACACTATCCGCCCGCGCCTTGCGCGACGCCTTTAACCGAGGTGAATATTCAGCTGAAGCCATCGTCACCTACTTTTTAAACCGGATTGAACAGCTAGATGGCCAAGTGGGTGCTTTTTTGTCTGTCTGCAACCAGCGTGCATTGGAAAAAGCGCGAGCACTAGATGCCAAACGCGCTGCAGGACAGCCGGTTGGACGCTTAGCTGGGGTTCCCATTGCGATCAAAGATAATATCCATGTGAAAGGCGAACTCTCAACTTGTGCCTCAAAGTTTTTGACAAACTACTACGCACCATTTGATGCCACAGTGACCAAGTTATTAGAAGCAGAAGATGCCATCATCATCGGGAAAACAAACCTCGATGAATTTGCGATGGGCTCTTCTACAGAAAACTCCGCGCTCAAGCGGACACGCAACCCATGGAATCTAGAGTGCACTCCAGGGGGATCATCGGGAGGCTCCGCAGCAGCGGTAGCAGCGCGCCTGGTGCCGTTAGCATTAGGAAGCGACACGGGAGGATCTGTCCGCCAGCCAGCCTCTTTCTGTGGGATTGTGGGATACAAGCCGACTTATGGTCGCGTGTCGCGTTATGGATTGGTTGCTTATGGATCCTCTTTTGATCAGATTGGACCGTTGGCGACATCGATAGAAGACACAGCGCTTTTAATGGAGATCCTTGGACGCCACTGCGACCGCGATTCGACAAGCATCCAGCAGCCGCCTGAGCGCTACTTAAGCGAGTTTACGGGTAGTTTAAAAGATCGACGCATTGGAGTTCCACGCGCCTTTTTAAAAGATTTAAACCCAGAAACGAAGCAGCTCTTTGAACAAGCGATCGAGAAAGCGCGTGAGCAGGGCGCAACGATTGTCGATGTCAACTTAGGCCTCTTAAAGTATTCCATTGCCGTTTATTACATCTTGGCAACGGCTGAAGCCTCGACCAATCTCGCACGCTTTGATGGAGTTCGCTATGGACAGAGATCGCCAGAGGCACAGACGCTAGATGAGGTTTATGATCTATCCAAAGAAGAGGGCTTTGGCAAAGAGGTCAAACGCCGTATTTTCTTAGGCACCTATGTCTTGTCAGCCGGCTATCAAGATGCCTATTACAAAAAGGCTCAGAAAGTTAGAACATTGCTTATTCGGCAATTTCAAGAGGCTTTTCATCACTGTGACTGCATTGCCACGCCCGTTACGCTGTCGACAGCGTTTAAAATTGGAGAGATCCAAGATCCCTTGCAGATGTACTTAGAAGACATCTACACCATTTCGGCTAACCTAGCTGGAGTTCCAGCTGTTAGTTTTCCGTGTGGTTTTGGAGCCAATGGAATGCCGTTAGGAATTCAGCTGATGGGACCGCAGCGTAAAGATGTCGCTCTGTTGACGATTGCGCATGCAATGGAACGTGCATTGCCGCAGGCACGCGGCATGCCTGAAATGGCTAAATAAGGAGACGGCACATGCATCCAGATAGTGAATGGGAAGTCATCATCGGCTTAGAGATCCATGCTGAATTAAACACAAAATCAAAACTATTTAGTGCCGCTCCGAACCGCTTTGGCGACGAGCCTAACACCAATATCAGTGAAGTCTGCACAGGCCAGCCAGGTGCTTTGCCGGTGTTAAATAAAGAAGCCGTGCGTAAGGCAGTGCAGTTTGGCTGCGCGATCAATGCTGAAGTCTGCCGATTTAGCAAATTTGACCGAAAGAGCTACTTCTATCCCGACAGCCCGCGTAACTTCCAGATCACACAATTTGACGAGCCAATCGTCAAAGGCGGAACCGTTGTTGCTGAGGTGGAAGGCAAGGAGATGAGCTTTGCTGTCAACCGGGCACATTTGGAAGATGATGCTGGAATGCTCAAGCACTTTTCAAACTTTGCGGGTGTCGACTACAACCGAGCTGGCGTGCCTCTGATTGAGATCGTTTCCGAACCCTGCATTCGCTCTGCAAAAGAGGCCGTTGCTTATGCGATGGCGATAAGGGCTATTTTGCAATATATCGATGCTTCCGATTGCAACATGGAAGAGGGCTCCTTGCGTTTTGATGCCAACATTTCTGTAAGAAAACGAGGCGAGGCGGGATTTCGCAATAAAGCGGAGATCAAAAACCTAAACTCATTCCGTTTTCTGGAGATGGCCTTAAACACGGAGATCAAGAAACAGATTCGAGCCTACACTCAAAATCCTGACGTACCACATCGAGAGGTCATCAAGCAGGCCACATACCGTTGGGATCCAGATCGTGAAGAGACGATCATGATGCGTACGAAAGAGGATGCTGATGATTACCGCTACTTTCCAGAGCCTGACCTGGTTCCGATTGTACTCACGGAGTCTTATATTGAAGAGATCCGCAAACTCTTGCCTGAGCTGCCTCTACAGCGAGAGCGCCGTTATGTCAATCAGCTGGGTTTATCGGCCCATTCTGCATTTGTTTTAACGAGTGATAAAAAGCTGGCTGACTATTTTGAAGAGGCGTTAACGGTCTGTTCTAACGCTCGCAACTTGTGCAACTGGATTACCGTTGAGTTTATTGGCCGCTTAAAAGATAGCGGGCAGGGCTTGCCTGAGTCGGGCGTTCAAGCCAAACATATTGGCCATCTGGTGCAGATGATTGACGAGGGGAAGATCACGGGTAAAATTGCGAAGGCTGTAGCGGACGAGATGATGCTGCATCCTGGGAAAGACAGCGTTCAGATTGTTGCTGAAAATCCCGACTATAGCCCGGTTGTGGATAGCTCGGAAATTGCAAGTTTGGTTGATCAGGTGGTGGCGGAGAATCCGCAATCGATCATCGACTTTTACAATGGAAAAGATCGAGCCTTTGCCTATCTGATCGGCCAGATCATGAAACTTTCAAAAGGAAAAGCCTCTCCAGCTATTGTTAACGAGCTGTTAAAGCAAAAAATTGAACAGTTTAAACCTTAGCAACGACAGATCTATGTAGCGTAGGCTTTTTGCAGGTTAAAACCTGCAAAAACAAGCGCAGGCTAAAGCCTACGCTACAGCAAGCTAGATCTTCATCAATTTATGGTAAAAAAAAAATATAATTCTTTAGCGTAGCACATAAACAGAAATTTTGATCTCCAGACACCCGAGCATTGCCATCACCTATTTAAAGTAACCGAAACAAAAACAGCGCTTAAAACAAAAATAAAAATTTCTTAATAGTTAATTAATACTTTTATTATAAATTCTCCTTTTTTAAAACTAATAAGGAGACCTACATGGCCGTTGATACATCCACCACTAACCCAGCACCTTCGTCGGGTGCAATTAATCATATCGCAAACTTTGTAGAACATAGCTGTACAGCTGTTGCAAATGGAATTGAAAAAGCAGCAAACTCTGTAAACCAGCGTATTCAGCCGGTTAAAAAGCACTTTCCCTTAATCAAAAAAATTGGTTTTGTTGCAATTTGTGTTGCTCTAGCTTTGACTTCAACACTTCCATTTTGTATTGGATTAGTTCTCGGCGCTATTTATAAAGATAAAGTAAGAGCACACCTGATGGAGCTTAAATCAAGCTTCAACAAGCAACCGATCTGCGGCAAAATCGTTCTGGTTCTTGCTGGTAGCATTTGTGCTCTAGCCTTTCAACCAGTAACAGTTCTTGCGTTTAGCACTTATGCTGGCTCTAACTTACATAAGTTAGGAAAACCGTCTGGAGAGACAGTAAAAGTTTAAATCTCTTCTAGCCCTCGATCTTTAGAATCGGGGGCATCCCCCTCATCTTCAATTAAAATATCCAAGGCGCTTTCGGCCTGATGCTTGAGCTCTTGGAACTCCTCTTGATCGCCTGCATATTCGATTGCGATGGCTAAAGCTTCCATGGCACTTTCACGATCATTAAGAGCAAAAAGACATTTTGCTAAATAGAAATAGGCGATAGGGCTCTCGATGTCACATGTGGCTGCAATTTCATAAGCGTCGACAGCGGCTTCATAATGTTTTTCCATCTGGAGCGACATTCCCAGACCTAGCCAATATTCTTGGCAGGTATCATTTAAAGTCGATAAGAAGAGAAAAGCGTCAGTAGCATCGCTATATTTGCCCTCAGTAAAAAGCTGTCTCGCGCACTTGTAGAGAAGTGCCATCTCTCCTGAAGAGAATTCTAAGATCGCTTGAGGGCTCTTACCTGTTTTAAGAGCCTCTTTAACTAGATTACGGTCTTTAAGAAGTAAGCGGGTGCGGTTATTCAGGTGAAACATAGTTAAGAGAGCCTCCTTTGTCATGGGGGGCAGCATACGAACCTCCTAAAAAAAAAGCAAAGCTATCCCTTCCCCTTCGCTTTTTTTCGATTTTAAACGTTAATTACTCTTCATTATTAGACTTTTTCTTGTTAATCAACTAACTATTCCTTATGATTATTGATCTCGGTTTAATCAAAATAATCCGGAAGAAAAAATATGACTCTTTCTGCATTGAATCCTACTGAAGGATCGGGCTTATCATCTAATCTCCCTTCACACCATCGAACAAGAAAAAGCGGCTGCTGTCGATGCATCCAAAAAATTTGGAAAGTTGTCAAAGAGATTTTGTTAGGAGCCTGCCATGCGATTCTATTTGCAACCACTCCAACAATCTACGCGATTAGCTTTGTTGTTGCCATCATTTTTAACAAGCAGATGGAATTAGCTGTGGAGCGCATTCGCAAAATTTGGAAAACGAAGACATGGGGGATGCTATTGATTGGTGGAGTGGGAGCATTTTTATCCTTACCGATCACTGTCGCCACAGCATCGTGGGCCTTCGCGACGCAGCTTAGTTGCAGATTAGTTCGTCGAGCTGAAGCCGCTCCGGCAACATGAAGCGAGATCTAGAGGAATTTGCTCTCTATCTATCTGCCGAAAAGGGCCTCTCCCCTCACAGCCAAGAAGCGTATAACCGCGACGTCAAATATTTTGCAGCGTTCCTTGAAAGAAGAGGAGTGCAAAGCTTTTTAGAAGTAAAAAGTGAAGATGTCATCTCTTTTTTAGCAGCCTTAAGGCAGTTAGATTACGCCAGCGCTTCGCTCTATCGACAATTTATGAGTGTCAGAGTATTGGCTCGTTTTTTAAAGCGAGAGAAGCTGATCACACAAGATTGGACAATCTATCTAGATGCTCCGCAAGTGTGGCAGCAGATTCCAGAAGTTCTTTCGCCTGCAGAGGTGGAGCGGCTGTTAAAGCAGCCGGAGGTCGAGACAGCTGTTGGAGCGCGCGATCGAGCAATTTTAGAAATTTTGTATAGCAGCGGCTTAAGAGTCTCTGAGCTATGTGGGCTGAATCTTCAAGATGTCGATGATGCCTATGTGAGTGTCATTGGAAAAGGCAACAAGCAGCGTTTGGTTCCGATTGGAAAGCAAGCGATTGCTGCGCTGGATTACTATCTGGGAAACTTTTATCCTGCATCACAGCAAGATAGCCCTCCCCTTTTTCTGAATAAGCGCGGCAAGCGTATCGACCGCATCCTTG
>CAZZJE010000099.1:0-8696 GCA_964654295.1 uncultured bacterium
TGGAGGTCAGCTGTTCGAGTCAGCTATATCCCACATCCTTTTTCCCAAGCAAATCCTATGTCTCCTCCATCAAGACTCTATTCCGCTTCAGCTGCCCTTATCTTATCCAAAAGCCTAACTGAACTATTTCCTTTACTTCAGCCTGTTAAATGCGGCCCGACACACTTCGGTTTCTACTGCGAATTTTCCTCTCCTCAACCGATGTCAGAAAAGCTCTTAACCTTGATTGAAGAGCATATGCGGGCTGTTGCAAAAGCTGATTTGGAGATCCATTCGACAGAAATTCTACGCACAAATGCCATCGACCTCTTTTCACATCATAAGCGACCCTTGCTAGTCGAACGGCTAAGTCAACAAGAGGATCAGCTGCTCTCTTTAGGGCGTATTGAAAATTTTTGGGAGATGATTAAAGGTCCATTTTTAGAGACAACTTCATCCATTCGAGCGATTAAGCTTCTAAGTTTGCAAGAGACAGAGCTTGCTGATTTTGAAATGCAAGGGTTTCGAATCGAAGGAGTCGCTTTTGAGTCAAAAGAGGAACTAAAAGCCTTCCTCAAGCGCTGGTCCGAGGCTCGTAAATCCGATCCTCTTTTACACACCCTTAAACGTAAAGTCTGGTGTGGTGTCGATTTATCAGACCAGGTGCTCTGGATGCCCTTCGGACAATCTCTCAAACAGCTGCTTTTAACCCCTTGGAGCGCATTTTGCCAGCGCTGGCTCATTCCTGTTATTCATGCTCCCGAAGCAGTATCAGAGACGGAAGAGGAACTTCCCATTTGGGCCGCAGTAGCTTTTCAATATAGCGACGATCCAGAGGATCTTTATCTGCCATTGCTCAATCCGATCTGTAAACTTTCTGACCATCTTCATTTGCAAAATAGCGAATCTGTTAAAAAACAGCTCGTTGAGCTTCTTCAACTGCAAAAGAAATTAGCCAATCTATTCGATCTCCCTGTTCGCTGGCTCGCAACAGAGCGTCCTTACTGGAAAAACCTTCTTCAAGAAGCTGAAATTGAAGCCGAATGGGATGCGACCATAAAAGATGGTATCCAACTGCAATTTGCAGATCTAATCGGCTGCTACTGGAAGGCAGGCGAAATTCGTCGTACGCCAAAAGCTGATTTTACACTCTCTCTCCTAGGTCCTCTTGAACGTTTAATTGCTCTGCTTTTTGAACGATGGAAAGGGGAGCTGCCGCTCTATTTGATGCCAGAGCAGTTAAGGCTCTTTCCCGTTGGAAACGAAGCACTTATTTGGGCAAAGTCTGTTGCACATCAATTAAATCAGGAAGGCTTTCGTGTTGTCATCGACTTCACGCAGGGAGAATTGCGTCAGCGGCTCCGAGCAGTCGAACTCTATCAACCTGCCTATACCGCCGTCATTGGTCCAAAAGAGGCATCTAAAGAAGTTGTGACCATTCGTCTTCCTAAGGGACGTGAAGAGCATTTATCCATGCAACGTCTGAGAGAGCGCCTGATTTCTGATGGAGGCATGCGCGGAAATGATCTTTTTGGATGCATGAAATAGACAAATCCTCTATGATAGGCGAGGTAGCATAGAAGAACTGTCTTCTACTGCTATTGCGAAAGAATTCAATTGGGGAATTTGAATCGCCTTTAGTGATTTACCTAACACATCGGAGTCGGGTTGAAAATCAACAGAGAAATACGAGCTCCCAAAGTTCGTCTAATTGACCAAAATGGGGAGCAAGTCGGCATCGTGGCGTTTCACGAGGCCCTCTCTCAGGCAGAGGCCGTTGGCCTGGATTTAGTGGAAGTCGTTCCTGGCGCAGTGCCGCCGGTTTGTAAAATTATGAACTATGGAAAGTTCCGCTACGATCAGACCAAGAAAGAAAAGGAAAACAAGAAAGCGCAGCATCAGGTCAAGATCAAAGAGATCAAGATCAAGCCAAATATCGATTCTAACGATTTGGCTACAAAGACGCGGCATGCTAGAAAGTTTATTTCCGAAGGCAACAAAGTCAAGTTGACCTGTGTCTATCGTGGCCGAGAGATGGTGCACCCAGAAATAGGAGAGCGTTTAGTCGAGAAGGTTTGCCAAGATCTCGAAGATGTCGCATCGACGGAATCGCCTCCAAAACTCATGGGACGTTTTCTAACTGTCGTGATTGCCCCTGCCCCGGCGTCGAAAAAGAAAAAAGAAGTGCCGTCTCGCCCAACTCCCTCAGAAGCTTCAGCAACGTCCGAAGCTCCCGAAGAAGAAGAGTGAGACCCTAACGATGAGGAGTACTCGCCGTGCCTAAGATGAAAACTAAAAAATCTGTGGCCTCGCGCTTTCGCGTTACAGCGACAGGAGAGCTCAAGTTTAGCCGTCCAGGAAAGCGGCACATTTTGACGAAAAAGACCTCCAAACGTAAGCGTCAGCTCTCACGTGCTGGTTATGTTAGCGATGGTCAGTTAAAGATGTACAAACGCGTGATGGGAGTCGAGTAATCGAGCTCCTGTTCATGCCAGAATGTTTATTCTGGCATGAACCGCAAAGTAGTGCCTCACGATCATTTATGTGTCGGAAGCCAGTTTGCCTTTCGTATTCCTGCTAATCGCAAGGCTTCCCTGAAAAATTTGGAGAATAATCATGGTAAGAGCAACCAACGCTGTCGCCGCTCACCGCAGAAAGAAGCGACTGTTTAAACAAGCTAAAGGTTTTTGGGGTGACCGCAAAAACCACCTGCGCCTCACACGTTGCGCAGTATTAAGAGCCCTAGCAACAAGCTACGCTCACCGTAAACTTAAAAAACGCCAGTTCCGTAATCTCTGGATTATGCGTCTAAGCGCTGCTGCCAAAATTCATGGCATCTCATACAGCAAGCTTATCTATGGACTTCGTTTAGCAAATTGTACGCTCAACCGCAAAATGCTTGCGGATATGGCCGTCCGTGATCCTAGCAGCTTTGCTTTAGTTGCCGATCGCGCCAAACACGCTCTGGCTTCCTAAGCCAACTTCCTTTTGGAGAGAGTAGAAACACTCTCTCCCTATCTCCTTTATCCCTCTTGCCATCTATCTCGTGCCCGTGTGCGTGCCCGTGCCCGAATAAATATAATCAAAATCCGAACTACTTTGCTCGCGTGTGAAAACGAAACAATTATTTTTGCTGCATTAAATAAAAACAAAAAAATCTGATTATTTATTTTATTCGGGCAAGGGCACGCGCACGCGCACGCACACGGGCACGAGATAGATGGGCACGAGTTGTATGGGGCACGAAGGTGATCGACAAATAAATTTCCTTAAGCTATTCTGAAGCCACTTTTAGTCGAATAATTGGAGGCTAACTCGTGAAACAGCGCGTAGAAGAAATCCGCAAAGAGATAGAAAATGAATTACAGACGGTGACAACCCTGCCGCTGTTAGAGGCATTAAAGACAAAGTATCTAGGAAAGAAGGGATCGCTCTCTTTGATGATGAAAGATTTGAGGGAGGTTTCTCCTGAAGAGCGTCCCCTTGTCGGGAAATGGATTAATGACTTAAAAGAGTTTGCTCAAGCTAAATTTACAGAAAAAGAGGAGTCTGTTGTTGCACATGAGATGCAAAAGCAGCTAGCCACTGAAACGCTTGATATCACACTTCCTGGTTATACAAAGCCCATCGGTCGAGAACATGTGGTGACAAAAGCTCTTCATAATATGATCGATATTCTCATCAGCATGGGTTTTTCTGTCGTTTATGGCCCAGACGTCGATAGTGACTACAATGTCTTTGAAGCCTTAAATTTAGGCCCGGACCATCCTGCACGCGATATGCAAGATACCTTTTATATCAATCCGAATACGCTTTTAAGAACGCATACAAGCAATGTGCAAATTCGGGTCATGGAGTCGCATCAACCCCCCATTCGCATCATTGCTCCAGGAAGAGCCTTTCGAAATGAGGATATCTCTGCCCGCTCTCATGTCTTCTTCCATCAAATCGAAGCCATGTATATCGATAAGGGTGTTACCTTTGTCGACTTAGTCAGCACCTTGCAAGACTTTTTAAGAAAACTCCTTTCGCCAGATATCGAACTGCGCTTGCGTCCTAGCTATTTTCCCTTCGTCGAACCTGGCATGGAAGTCGATGTGCGCTGTATTTTGTGTAATGGCAGCGGCTGCAATGTCTGCAAACAGTCAGGTTGGCTCGAAGTTTTGGGTGCTGGTATGATCCATCCCGATGTCTTAAGAAATGGCGGAATCGACCCAGAAGTCTATAGTGGTTTTGCTTGGGGAATGGGTGTCGAACGTCTGCTCCTTCTTAAGCAGGGGATTCCAGATATTCGCTACTTCACAGAAAATGACATGCGCTTCTTATCCCAATTTTCCGCTCTCTAATGCAGCAGTTCGAATGGAGTGTGGGACCTGCTGAAGCAGGTCTCTCTCTACAAACATTCATCAAACAGCAACTAGGTGAAAAGTATTCGATGAAGGCGATCAAACGCCTTATTGAGTCCGCCTATTGCCAGGTAAATGGACATGTCGAACGCTTTGCTTCATTCAAATTAAGTCATCGTGACCATCTCACTTTTAAACTTCCCGACCAACAGATAAAGACAAAAGTTCCTGTCCATTGGGAAAAGTCACGTATTTTGTATGAAGACGATAGTTTGCTTGTCTATAACAAGCCTGCCGGGGTTACAAGCGATGCCGACGGGATGGAGCGATTAGCTCGCCAATATGTGGCGGGGATTCATCTCGTTCATCGCTTAGATAGAGAAACGACAGGTGTTCTGCTCTTTGCTAAGAGTCAGAACATATTAAACGCTCTTATTTCTCAGTTCCGTGACCATGCGATCCATAAGACTTATCTAGCTATCGTAACAGGGATTCCCAAAAGCAAGAGCGGCGTTATTCACGACTGGTTAGGCATCCATAAAAAGTTTGCCGGACAAACCATTTGGGGAAAAGTTGCTAAGGGGCAGGGGCAAGAGGCAAAAACCTCTTGGAAAATTCTTGAAAAAGGCCAGAAGGCAGCCCTTGTCGCCTGCTATCCAGAAACGGGCCGAACACATCAAATTCGTGTGCACTTAAGCTCGCTGGGGCATCCGATTGTAGGAGACTACCAATATGGTGCAGGAGAAATGCGCTGCAGCAGCTCTCACTATATGCTGCATGCCTATCAGCTGAGCTGCATTCATCCCAAAACAGGAGAAAGAGTGTCTTTTAAAGCGCCTCTACCAACAGATTTTGTTGCCTGCTGCAAGGAGTTAGCTATCTCCTTATCTATTCAGTCAAAGCACTCTCCTTAAACCTTTTTTCTTTTGTCTAATTCAATAATCCCATACGATCATCTTTCTACTCATGTCCATGGAACTTAAGATGCAACGCTTGCTAATTGTTAAAACTTCATCGCTTGGGGATATCGTTCAAACATTTCCCGTTCTCAGCTATCTAAAAGCAAAGTTTCCCACTTCAGAAATCGATTGGGTTGTTGAAAAGCCCTTTGCTGATCTGGTTCAAGCCAACCCCTTAGTTTCAAACGTGATCACAATCGACTCCAAAAGCTGGCGGAAAAAGCCTTTTAGCTCTTGGAAAGAGATTTGGAGCTCTAGGCGTCATTTGAAACAGTGGCCTTATGATCTGCTTTTTGACCTTCAAGGCAATATTAAATCAGCCATTGCCACAAAAATAGCTCGCGCTCCTGTAAAGGTTGGCTTTGCTCCTCCAGCCCTGCCCGAATGGCCAAACCGCCTAGTGACTACGCACCGCTATCTTCCTTCTGGCAATTCAATTCGAGAAGAGTATCTAAGCATTGCTTCACAACATCTGAGCGATCAGGCACCAAAATTTTCTGAAAAGATCAACCTACGTTTAAATTCTGAGCAGCAGCATCTTTTCGATCAAATTAATCAACAGGTAATTATTCAAGGCATGCCGCGCCTTCTAATTTGCCCCGGCTCCGCATGGGTGAATAAACAATTGACAGAGCAGGTTTTAGTCTCATTGCTAGATGCATTGCAAAGAGAATTTCCCTTGGCTTTCCTCTATTTGGCATGGGGAAGCCAGCCCGAGTATGACTTAGTCCAGCGCCTATCTGCTAAGCTATCAGAGAGGCAGATTATTCTGCCAAAGTTGCCTCTACCTGTCTTACAAAACGTGATGAGCCAAATGGACTGTATCATCGCCATGGATTCTTTGCCTCTACACCTTGCAGCTACCTCTGGCACTGCAACTTTCAGCGTGTTTGGTGCCTCTTCGGCTGCTAAATATGCTCCAAAAGGTGCTCTGCACCAAGCATTTCAAGGCACATGTCCCTATGGCCGTACCTTTGAAAAACGCTGTCCGATCTTGAGAACATGTCCAACCGGCGCCTGCATCCGCGACCTCTCTGCAGAAAAACTGTTTGAGTGCCTTAAGAGCCATTTAGAAACGCTACTTTGAAATACGCAAGTCGTGATATCGATTAATTTTACAGCGCCAAAAAATAACTCTATAGCTGCCGCATGATGAAACTCTCTATCCTCTCTTTGTGGATCATCATTTTATGCCATCCCTATCTGCAGGCGAGCGATTTGGAGGCTCAAATCGGCCAGCTACTTATCGCTACCTTCTATGGCAATGATCTTGATCAAGAGACAGAAGCACTTATTCATGAGACCAAAATTGGTAACTGGATCTTTTTTGCCAAGTGCAGCGATCTAACCCAAAAAGAGAGGGTTATTCAATTAACTTTATCTTTATCAGACACTGTAAAAACGGCTACAAGCTTCTCTCCCTTTTTATTAATTGACCAAGAAGGAGGTCGAGTCTCGCATTTGACGGGCGAGTTTACAACCTTTCCTCCGCCTGTCGAATGGCAAGATCCAGAACAGGCTTATGCAATTGGTTTGCAAATGGGGGAAGAGTTGCGTGCTGCAGGCTTTAGCGGTACATTAGCTCCAGTAGTGGATGTTGCAACGCCTGTCACTTTAGAGCGTTTTCGCCAGCGTATGTTTGGAGGGGATCCTGAAAGAGTGATTTCAATGGCTCGAGCTTTTATCAAAGGATTGCATGAAAATGGATCTCTAGCTGTTTTAAAGCATTTTCCAGGACACGGTGTTACAACAGCAGATTCTCATCTTAGCTTACCAAGAATCGATCTCTCTATGGCTCAGTTGCAAGAGAGAGAACTGAAGCCTTTTTATGAATTAATGCATGAGGCAGATGGCATGATGGTGGCCCATCTTCTGGTTCCAGCTGGAGATAGCCAACGACCCGCCTCGCTTTCACCATTTTGGCAGACGGAACTCTTGCGTCGCCAATTGAACTATCAGGGACTTATGATCACTGATTCTTTAACGATGCATGGAGTATTGAAAGGGGAGCTGAAGACGTTTGAGCAGGTTGCGGATGCCATTGCTGATTCTGCAAAACAAGCCTTTTTAGCTGGTGCAGACTTACTTTTAATTGGTCCTTTAGATCAATTCTCTTTTCCACATGGGAAGCAAGTTAACGAGAGGCTTTTGCGACATCTAGTGAAATCAATAAAGCTGGCTGTTGAGTGTGGTGAAATTTCAGAAAGTAGAGTTCAAGATTCTTATGAGCGTATTATTAAATTAAAATTGAATTTAGAAACTCTTGATTTTGATGTCAAAAAGTGATATCATGTGTTTATCACCCTCATCCTCAGAAGGAAACTGATAAGGGGGCTCTTGTTTCCGTACGTAGATTTTTAGAAAATGCAGGAGTAAAACCATGTTAAAGTATAAAGGTTATTCTGGTTTTGTTGTCTATGATGATGAAGCTCGCATTTTTCATGGAGAAGTCATAGGTTTAAAGGCAGTGATCACTTTTCAAGGAACAACTGTAGACGAAATTGAGCAAGCTTTTAAAGATTCGATCGATGATTATATCGATTGGTGCAAAGAAAGGGGAGTAGAACCAGAAAAAGCATACTCTGGTAAATTCAGTTTGCGGATGCCGCCGGATCTCTATGTTAAAATTGCAGCTCAAGCAGCACAAAGCGGAATGAGTATTAATGCCTATATCGTGCACAAACTTAACGCTGCTTAAAAATTAAGAGCGTTTTTGAAAAAGCATTAAAAGATAAGTTGTTTCGCCTCCCTTAAATTCACAGCTCTTGATATAGCTAAAGTGAGGTGAAGCAAGTTTAATAAACTCCTCTTTTGTAAAGTAGCTAAAGCAGCGCGGCAGCATTCCTTTTGCTGGCGAGAGCCCTTCACCCTTGCCTCCAAGTAAACCTACATAGAAAAAACCATTGGAAGAGAGCCAGCCTGCAATACGCTCTAATTGAAGAGGAAGTTCTCTTTTTTGAATATGAATAAGAGAGAGGATAGCAAAAATTGCATCAAATGTTTGGTCTGTTTGAAATTCTTGGAGAGTTGTTTGTTGGCAATCCAACTTCTTCTCTCTACAGCGTCTAACCATCTCAGCTGTTGGATCAAAACAGGTGACCTGATAGCCCTGTTTAACTAACCATTTAGCTAACACCCCTGTTCCTGAACCAATGTCTAACGCTTTAGGATGTTGGCTTGATGGCCTATTTTCATAGACCCACTGCGGAAGCTCCTCTTTAAACGGAAAACGGTTCCAAAACTCAGCGTACTGCTCATAGCATGCGATATTGATGGCATCCCATTTGGCTCGATCCATGGAGGTTTCCTCAGCTAAAAGAGGGGAGTATGAAAGGAGATAAAGTAAAAGATGTCGCATAGGCTTTAGAGGTAATTGCAAAATTGTTGTCTTATGAGGCCCAATGCACATATA
>CAZZJE010000100.1:0-8691 GCA_964654295.1 uncultured bacterium
CTCTATTTAGAAGCAAGCACCTCTTTTCAAGCCATTTGGTTTGAAGAGCATATGCGCACAAAAGTTCAAAGGGGATTATTTAATAACAATCAGAAACACATTAAAGTTCATTTAACTGTGGCGGATTTGCCACACAACAAACACTCAAAAAGATCTGTTGAGAATGGCCAGCAAGCTTCTTCTTTTCAGCTAACCTTTGATACGCTCAACCCCGCCTATCGATTTGAACATTTTATTCCACTGGAAGGCTCTCTTTTACCCTACAAGCTTTTATTGAAACAGATTGAGCAAGAGGGAAAGGAGCGCGATCCTGAATGGGTTTCATTTAACCCAATTTTCCTGCATGGCGCGAGTGGTACGGGTAAAACGCATTTATTGATGGCAATGGCTCATCAGCTTAGAGAGAGCGGCAAAAAAGTGATTTATGTAAGAGCAGAGACTTTTACAGATCATCTTGTTTCAGCAATACGTTCTGGCTCTACACGAAGCTTTCGAGACCTCTACCGTCAAACTGATGCCTTGCTTATTGATGACATTCAAGTGTTTGCTCGCCGAGCAGCCACTCAAGAGGAGTTTTTTCATACGTTTAATGCGCTTCACCTATTAAATAAGCAGATTATTTTAACGGCTAATTGCTCTCCAGGAGAGTTACAAGGGATCGAGCCGCGTTTAGTGAGTCGATTTGAATGGGGAATTGTGCTATCGCTGGCCGCTCCAACAGCTGAAGAGGTGCGTAAAATTCTTGAGGCCAAATGTAAAGCCATGCAGTTTAAGTTGCATTCTCATGTGAAGGCATTTCTAGTTGAAACCTTTTCCAAGACAACCAAATCTCTAATTGGAGCGCTGGAAGCGCTGATTTTAAGAGCCCACTTACATCATTCGCCAGCCTTTCCACTTACATTACAGCATGCCAAGCACTACTTAAGCGATTTAGTGGAAGCTGAGCAGAAGCGAGAGTTAACGCCGCAGCAAATTCTTCATCAAATTGCACTTTATTATGGCTTGCCGATTGATGATATCTTAGGAAAATCGCAAAGCCGCGAGTGTACACAGCCGCGTCAGATGGCCATGTATCTCTGTCGACAGCTTTTAAAAATGCCATTTGCCAAAATTGGCGAGCTGTTTAAACGCGATCATTCGACAGTGATGTCTAGCGTACGCCGGATTGAAAAAGAGGTGGAATTAGGCAAGTCCGATCTGGCTGCAGCTTGTCAAAGAGTCCAGCAGGCATTGAATAATTTGCTAGCTGGACCAACAAGTTAAAGATGGGCTATTTATCTCAATCATCTCTAAACTAGCGCTCTAGGATTTTTTTTTATTAAACATCATCTTTTCGTTCCAGGAAAAACACTTTTACGCTATATTTTGGCATGTTCGATCGCAATGAACCGGAGTATAGCGCAGTTTGGCTAGCGCGACTGGTTTGGGACCAGTAGGTCGGGGGTTCAAATCCCTCTACTCCGAATTACCTTAAGGGTTAATTAAATGGAATTAACTCCTCTTCTTAGCTGGTGGATCTGGGATCCAGATCCCGTTGCTTTTACTCTCCCCATCATTGATAGGCCAGTACGCTGGTACGGCATTTTTTTCGTCTCAGGATTTATTGTTAGCTATTTTATGATGTTAGCTCTTTTTAGACAGCATCTGCGTCTATACCATCCAAGCGCGAATTCCCAATGGATTTCTAATCGCTCTTTTCAACTAGTTGATCGCATGAGCTGGGGAGTGATCTTGGGTACAATTATTGGAGCGAGACTTGGCCACGTTCTATTCTATGATCTAGACTATCATCTTAGCCACCCCTTCGATATCGTCAAAGTTTGGGAAGGCGGTTTAGCAAGCCACGGTGGAGCAGTGGGTGTTATGATCGCTCTATGGATCTATCAGAGATGGGCAACTAAGCAAGAGCCTTCATTAAGCTTTATTAGAATATTGGATATGATCTGCATTCCAACGGCTCTTGTGGGCTGTTTAATTCGAATGGGCAATTTCTTTAATCAAGAGATCAGTGGAACAGTGTCTGATTTATCATGGGCGGTGCTTTTTCTACATCCATTTGATGGAGTCAGCTCAATCCCTCGACATCCGGTACAGCTTTACGAAGCCCTTGTCTACTTTTTAACCTTTTGCCTTCTTCTCTTCTTTTGGATAAAGCGTCGCGGAGAGATACCAGAGGGACGATTAATTGGACTCTTTTTCATTTTAGTATTTGGTTTTCGAATCCTTTTAGAGCCTTTTAAAGCCCCTCTAGGCCACGTATTTGATGAGTCTCTCTTATCAACCGGCCAATATTTGAGTATTCCTTTTGTGATAGCAGGAGCCTGGTTATTATGGCGAAGCCGCCGGAGTCACTCGTCGCCTTTGCATATGACAGAAAACCCCTCTTAACTTCTCAAAACTCCTGCTTTGCATTTATTTTTTTATTTGTTTATACTTAAGGATCTAGAATTAATTTTTCGCTTTTCCTTAAAACATTTTTTTTAGATTAAAAGCGTAAATAGTATGGATGAAAAGGAGTTACAATGGCAAAGCTGATTTTTGATCA
The DNA here is from genome assembly GCA_964654295.1 of uncultured bacterium. Lineage (GTDB taxonomy): Bacteria > Chlamydiota > Chlamydiia > Chlamydiales > JABDDJ01 > CAZZJE01. Next base: position 2,546 of record CAZZJE010000100.1, read on the forward strand.
CAATGACGAAGAGGTAAATTTAGAAGATGACTCCCCTATTGCAGAAGCATGTGAAGAGGCAGGAGTTCCCTTTGCTTGCACAGAAGGAGTTTGCGGCACCTGTGTTATCGAAGTTGTTGAGGGGTCTGATAACTTATCTGAGCCAACTCGAGAGGAGGAGGATTTCTTAGGTGAAGGCACACGCTGTGAGAGACTCGCTTGCCAATGTAAAATTAAGAGCGGTATCGTAAAAATTAAATTCTAATCTGCTCAAGTTCAAATCAAAGGATTTTTAAATTATGTCAGTACAACAAGATAAAGAGCGAAAAGTTTGCCGTACAATGACGATTGAAGAGGTGCTTTCTCTATTTCCGACCAAAGCGCAAAAGCTTGCTCAAGAGCTAACCAATTCTGGATTGCATTGCACAAGTTGCTCTGCTGCAACATGGGAAACCTTAGAGGGTGGTGCAAAAGGGCACGGCATGAGTGATGACGCGATCGATCAGCTAGTCGAGCGTTTGAATCAATTGCTAGAAGAGCCGGAAGCAAACCGTGACGGGATTACATTAACAGCGCGTGCAGCACGCAAATATTTAAGCATTTTGCAAGATGAAGGTAAACAGGGCTGGGGGTTGCGTTTAGACGAGCGTATGGCTGGCTGCAGTGGGTATGAGTATGTATTGGATTATTGTGAAGCCGGAACAGCTAACGACACCACATTCGAATCTAATGGAGTTAACATCTACATCCGTAATGCCATCGTAAAACATATGCGTGGTTGTGAAATTGACTACGTGGATGGGCTAAGAGGGTCTGGATTCAAGATCACGAATCCAAACGTTCGCTCTGCTTGTGGCTGTGGCTCCTCGCACGGCTATTAAACTCTGAATATCACTTAGCTAAAGCCTAAGGAGAAGTGCTTACAATTAAACACGTGAAACTGCTTCTGGAGTGCGGCGACTTGTCGCCGCTTTTTGCTCGCTTCGACTTGTCGAAGCGTTGAAAGCCCTACTATTTAAATCTTTGTAATCGTTCAGCCATTTAAATTGTTATTTCAACAAACCCTTAGTCGACACCATTGACTGAACGATTACACTAAACTTTTACTGGAGAGTACCACCAATTAAGATTCTTAATATCGCCGCAGCAAATTTGCTGAAAATATTTTGTCGCAAGCTTTAAATTGACACGGTCATAACGGGTGTTTAAAATTTTCATCGATTCAACCACAATTTTTTCGACCACGGGAAGTTTAATAGGCTCTCTCTCAAACTTCAGACAAGTTTTCTCCAGCAAAAAACTCTGTAGAAATTCATCGAACACACTCTTAATTAGAGATTCTTCATATCGCTGCTCTAGCGATTGCAAATCTTCATCCATATAGAAACTCGTTTCATTTCCCTTACAGCTATCCTCCTTTTTGCATTCGCTCAATGCCTTTTCATAGAGTTCAAAGATTTTTTCATAGTCATCATCAACTTTTGTAGCACAATTGTTAGTTTCTCCTACCGTCCAAACTGCATCTGTTTTTTCCTTGTGCACTCCAGAATCTACGATAACTTGTACGATATCTTCGTCCTCAAGAGTTTTATGAACCTTATCAAAAAGAAGAGCAACGACAGCAGCTAAAAATTCAGAAGCTCGTTTCTCACTAACAACACATGCTTCATTTTCTATTTGAATATAAGCGCCCATATCATTATCTGTATCTGTATTACCAAACCCATTCCAACTAGGATTTGGATTGACGAATATAGAATAAACAGTTGCCATATAATACCCTAAAAAAATAATGTTAAGAGAAACATATCACAAAAAAAGTATCGTTTCAACCTGCTGTTGCCAGCAAGCAAACTATTTGGTAACTAACATTGGCTCTATTTTCTTTGCTCAAAGGCCAGCTCCAGCAGAGCTGTCGAAATTGCGAAGTTGTAAGCCTAAGATTCTGTAAATTCGCCGTCGCTCCCGTTGCTTTCAATGTAACAAAAAAATCTATTGGAAAGATATGGCTCGTTGTCAGCCACAGCTCTTCTATTTCCCATGCCACATTAAGAGAATCCAGCTTTTTTTTGATATGCGGTAGTGAAGGAAGTGGATTAGCGGTATAGGGAACATTTGCTTTTTCGGCGCTTTTACGCCATTCTGGGAAGCTCTCTGCGCCTAGGAAGCTGATAGCGATGACTCCTTTTCGTACGAGATGATTATTTATCCAATTTTCCAAAGTTATATAGGGATCGGAAAACCATTGCAAGACCATATTCGAAGTAATAAGTGCAACAGGCGGAGTCGTGTCTAATTTTTCGCCATCTAATTGAAAAATTTTGTTTTTGTAAAGAACATTTTGAGCAATCAAGTTTTGTCGGCATGCTTCCGTAAGTCGGTCTGATAGATCAGTTATCCATAGCGCCCGATGAGGAAATAGATGGCAAAGAAATCTAGAAAACAGCCCCGTGCCGCATCCTAATTCCAGAAGAGCTCCATTGGGAATCTTTTTTTCCGAAGCTTTTAACATTTTGGCTAAGGCTTTCGCTGCAACTAGCTGCATCTCGGCTGCCCCCTCATACGTTTGGGAGCTTTTACCAAAGCGCTCACATATAACATGTTTCGCATCAGACAACGCGTACATATTAGTATTAATTTTCAAAGTTACTCTTAATCATCGTATATAAACAGACTAAGATTATGCCTAATTGTTTCAAGCTTGGTCAACGTAAAAAAGAGAGTTGGATCTCTTGTATTGAGTGGGATTAGTAAATAGGATTGATTTAAGCCCTCAGACATGGTAACTTTTTTCCTTTCACCAAGTGCTTTGCACTTAAGTTGGAGATTTTTGAGTATGTCCCTGATCTATTCGGTAATCATACCTTTAAAGAATGAAGAGCAAAACATTGAGCTGTTAGTGAATGAAATTGAACCAGTTATGCAGCAGCTAAATAGGCCATGGGAATTGATTTGTGTTGATGATGGATCGACAGATAAAACACCTCTTATTTTGCAAAAGCTTTCCAAGCAAAAAGACTATTTACAAGTTTTAACTTTTACTAAAAACTTTGGACAGTCGAGTGCCTTTGATGCCGGTTTTAAAGCAGCTAAGGGAGAGTTTGTGATTACTTTAGATGGGGATTTGCAAAATGATCCCAAAGATATTCCGAAGCTAATCAAGCTTTTAGATAGGGCTGATCTCGTCTGTGGGTGGCGACAAAACCGCAAAGATCGCTGGAATAAGCGCTGGATTTCAAAGATAGCAAATTTTGTGCGTAGTCGATTTTGCGAAGATGGAATCCATGACACTGGATGCTCTTTAAAGATCTATAGACGCAGCTGTCTGCAGCAGGTCAAGCTATTTCAAGGAATGCATCGCTTTTTGCCCGCCCTTTTTTTAATTGAAGGATTCCGCGTAGCAGAGAGTCCTGTTAATCATCGTCCGCGGCATGGGGGCAAGACAAAGTATCATTTTTTTAATCGTTCGCTTAACACCCTGGCAGATCTTTTAGCGGTACGTTGGATGCGTAAGCGTCGTCTGCGTTATGAAATGGATAAGAAGTCTTCATGAGTGATTCTTTGCGCGATGCACTCTACTATTGCGGTTTTCTATCAGCGCTAGCCTTTTTTGCGCGTTTTTTTATTCAATGGACCTATAGTGAATGGCATAAACGCTCGATTTTACCAAAAAGTTTTTGTAATTTATCACTTGCGGGAATTGTGTTGGCTCTTTTGCACGCATTGTTACAGCAGCAGCTGCATGTCTATCTTGTTCAGGTGCTCAACGGTTGCATCTCTTGGCGCAACTTAAACCTACTCGGAAACGCATCTTCCCGATGGACTTTAAAATCCGTTTTACTGCTTTTTACTGCCATTTTTTTTATGGCTTTTTGTATCTTTTGGGAAATAGGAATTCATCTATTTCAACAGGTTGAATTTTTTCGAGTGCCCAACACTCCTTGGAAAGATGTGGAACAAGTTGCAGGTGGCTGGCATTTTTTTGGAACAATCGGCTTGATTCTCTTTTCTCTACGATTTTGGGTTCAATGGTGGTTGGCTGAAAAAAATTCATTGAGCACCTTGCAAAAGCCATTTTGGTGGCTGAGTTTGATTGGAGGATTTTCTACTCTCATCTATTTTTGGCATTTAGGAGATCTTGTCAACGCAGTTGGACCAGCATTTGGAATGATTCCCTATATCCGCAACCTGATGCTACTACGTCAGACTAGTCTTGAGAAAGCGACATGAGCAATTTTTCTCTCTTTATTTTTGCTGGCGAACCGAGTGGAGACAAGCATGGAGCTGAAGTAATCAATTGTTTAGCTTCACGAAATGCTAACTTCTCTTGTGTAGGTGTCGGAGGGCCAGCCATGCGTGCAGCTGGTTTGCAGACAGTTTTACCGATGGAAGAGTTTGCCGTGATGGGTTTTTCAGATGTCATCAAAGCTTTACCTCGACTATATCGCCACTTTCATACAGTTTTAAATGCTATTTTGGATTTAGCACCCAAAGTTGTATTGCTAATTGATTATCCAGGTTTTAATTTACGTTTAGCGAAGGCGTTGAAAAAACGAGGCTATCGAGGCAAGATCGTCCAGTATGTCGCGCCGATGGTGTGGGCTTGGGGAAAAGAGCGCATTGCAGCAATGGAAAGAGATCTTGATCAGCTTTTGGTAATCTACCCCTTTGAACTGGATTGCTTTGCAGGATCGAAACTTCCAACAGCTTACGTAGGAAACCCCGTCTCGGAAGCGCATACCAAATATCAATATCAGTCAGACTGGCTTGAAAAAGTCGGTCTCCCCTCTGAACGGGCCCCCATAGCCCTTTTTCCTGGAAGTCGTGCTGCTGAGATTGGAAGAAACCTTCCTTTGCAACTTGCAGCTGTAAAAAAGCTTCAGCAGATAGAGCCCAATTTACCAGTTGCCATCTCTTGCTCTTCAGAAGCACAGCGGCCACTGATTGAAAAATTAGCTAGCCAGTCTGGTTTAAAAGATGGCAGCTGGAAGATTATTTCATCGGGATATACTTATGAACTAATGGCAGCATGTGAATCAGCCATAGCAAAATCGGGTACAGTAACTTTAGAGTTAGCACTCCATGGCTGTCCAACCGTTGTTACCTATCTTTTAACGCCATTGAATAAATTTTTAGCGCGTTATTGGATGAAATTAAATCTCAGCCACTACTGTATTGTCAACTTGTTGAGCCAAAAGACTGTTTTTCCTGAGCTAATTGCGAAGGAGCCTACACCCGAAGTGATCTTTGAAAATTTACATTCGTTGAGGAAAAACAGGGAGATTTGCAGGGAGGCTTGCCATCGGCTGAAAAGTTTGTTAAATGAAAAAGAGGCTAGTGTGGAAGTAGCCCAGCATCTGGAGCGGCTATGGTCAAGTTGTTGAGGCATCCCAAAGTCATTCGTTGGGGAATTTTGCTTGCCCGCGGTCTGATTCGTCTTCTTCTAGCCACCTGTCGATTGAAGATAGAGGGTTTGGACACATTTATATCTACAGCTAAAGAGCGTCCCTGCATTCTGGTTTTATGGCATTCACAGTTAGCCATTATTGCTGATATATTAGCTCGCCAAACGCCCAAATTTATCTATGCCTCTTTCATAAGCAATAGCCGCGACGGAGAGCCTTTAGCTCAGCTGGCAACTAGCTATCCAAATGGACGAGTCATCCGTGTGCCGCACAATTCTCGTCACTTTGCTTTAAAAGAGGCGATTGAATTTTTAAATGCTCCTGGACAAATTTTAATTATTACTCCCGACGGTCCAAGAGGACCTGCAGAGCAAGTGAAACCGGGAGTTGCTGTTGCAGCCTTGCAGTCACAAGCAACCATCGTGAGTTTTGGGTGGAAAAGTTCTAAGTTATGGAGATTGAACACCTGGGATAAAATGAGGTTTCCAAAACCCTTTTCAACCATTAAAGTCTCTTTTGGAACACCCTTTACCTTATCAGCCGAACAGACATTAAGAGAGCAGGTAGAGCTTTTGCAGGAACATTTAAAGACTATTTAAATTTTAAACAGAGTAATTACGTTGTTGACCCAGCTGATCAGCTTAATGCTCCTATTTCTTTTGGTGAACATGCCTCCGGGCTTGCTGAACATCGGCTATTCTTCCGCTCTAACCCTTTTAATCCCGCTCTATCTTCTACTGCTGTTTGCTTTAAAAAAAGAGG
>CAZZJE010000101.1:0-8655 GCA_964654295.1 uncultured bacterium
ATATACTCTTTAGCCTCAGTTTTTTAAATCAAACATACAGAAAGATAAGGCTAAGGCCGGCCTCTTCGAGGCCTAACAAAACACTCGGTTACTAAATTTTCTCTGCGTAACTTGAATTTTGCAATTACCTCTAAAGCCTACGCTACTTTCTGTCATTGATCGATTAAATCATACTAAATAGGGCGTTGAGCTGATTTTTCCGCCTGTCCCTGTCCAATTTGTATGGAAAAACTTGCCGCGCGGCGAATCGACGCGTTCATAAGTGTGGGCACCAAAGAAATCGCGTTGTGCCTGCAGTAGGTTGGCCGGTAAGTTCGCGCTGCGATAACCGTCGTAGAAGGCTAAAGCTGTGCTGAAGCAGGGCGTTGGAATGCCTAGCTGCACGGCAGCTGCAATCGTTTGGCGCCAACCCTGTTGACATCCGGCTGTGGCATCGGCAAAGAAGGGGTCTAACAGCAAGTTTTTCAACTCAGGGCTACGTTCAAATGCCGCTTTAATTTTGCTCAAGAATTTGCTGCGGATAATACAGCCATTGCGCCACATGAGAGCGATTGCCCCTTGGTTAAGATGCCACCCATATTCTGCGGCTGCCTGGTGCATTAGCATAAAGCCTTGGGCATAGCTGATGATTTTAGAGGCATAGAGGGCTTGTCTGACAGATTCAATAAACTGATCCTTATTGCCGCTCCACCGCTGGTCTCTCGGCCCTTTTAAGATCTGGCTTGCAACTTCACGCTCCTCTTTTAAAGAGGATAGGCAGCGGGCAAAGACGGCTTCACTAATTAATGTCACAGGAAGACCCAGTTCGGCAGCATTGATCACGGTCCATTTACCAGTTCCTTTTTGCCCGGCAACATCTAAAATATTGTCTACGAGAGGTGTCCCATCTTCATCTTTATAGGCTAAGATAGCCGCAGTAATTTCAATCAGATAGCTGTCTAATTCCGTACGGTTCCATTTTAAGAAGATGTCATGCAGCTCGTCGGCAGATAGACCTAATCCTTGACGCAAGAGGTGATAGGCCTCTCCAATCAGCTGCATGTCGCCATATTCGATTCCATTGTGGACCATTTTCACATAGTGTCCAGCGCCGGCATCGCCTACCCAGTCGCAGCAAGGCTCGCCTGTATCTGCTTTGGCAGCAATGCCCTGTAGGAGAGGCTTCATATGCGGCCAAGCTTCGGGGTTGCCTCCTGGCATAATCGATGGACCGTGGCGCGCACCCTCTTCTCCACCTGAAATTCCAGCACCTACAAAAGCAATGCCTTTGGCTTTAAGCTCTTCAACACGTCGGTTTGTATCTGTAAATAGGCTGTTGCCTCCATCCATTATAATATCGCCTGGTTCTAAGAAGGGAAGGCAATGGGCGATAAATTCATCGACGGCCTCTCCAGCTTTAACCATTAAAATGATTTTGCGTGGACGTTTTAGCATTTTAAAAAATTCTTCTAGCGTATGAGCGCCATAAATCGTTCGCCCTTGAGCAGGTCCCTGGATAAAGTCGTCTGTTTTGGAGGTTGTTCGATTAAAGACGGCGACTTTAAATCCATGATCGCTCAAATTTAACACTAAATTTTGTCCCATGACAGCTAGCCCAATTAGGCCGACGTCGGCTATAGCCTCATCCATTGCTTCTCTCCTTTCCTAAAGTCATTATTTTCCACCATATCCGAATGACATTATCCAGAAAAGAAAAACGAATTTTTTGTTTGTGAATTCAATTTTTATGAAAATTAATAATTTATAGTTATAATAATATTAGGGTATTTAGATTGCTGCTTATTAAAATTGGACTTAATTAGGTAAAATATGGCTTTTCCAATAAGTAATCCAAATTCAAATCCAATAGTTAATCAAAACCTCCCTTATAAAGTTTCTAAGTCGATGGTGGTGACTTTAGCTGGAGGGCAGCGAGTAAAAATTGAGATTGATTCGACACAGCAATTGAGCCCAGATCAGATTGAACAGATTAAGCAGAAGATGATGGCTCTGGGTGAAATGTATCAATTGGGTAAAAAGACAAAAAAATTGGATTACCTGGAGAAACAGGGCTATATCAATCTTACTCGTCAAAAAATTCCCACAGCCAAAAATTCGATACAAAATTGGCACGGAACTGAGATTGCATTTAAAAACGACGTCATTAAAGGGCGGGCGGAATATTTTCGCACGAAATACCACAATATTTTATCAGAAGTGGCTCTGCATCCTAATCAAAGGCCCGAGGCGGTTTTTCAAAGCCAGCCTGAAAAAATTGCTGTCTATTATAAGGCTGTAAAAAAAATTGAAGCTGCTGAAAAGGCTGAGGCTCTTTTTTCTCAAAGCATCGCGCCTCCTGCTTTATCCAACCAGCCGATTCCTCCTGCCCAGCCGGCAGTCGTACCCGCACAAGCAGCTCCTGCACCTGCACCAGCTGCAGGAGCGGCAGCTCCACCAAATCCAGGAGCTCCTGCCTACGTTCCAGGTCTTTTGACTCAAGAAATTGATCAAATGAATCAAAAGGCACTTCAGTCAATGAGAGAAAACGAAGAGGGAGACCCCGGTTCTGCTTCTGGAGAGTTGGGCTTAGAAAAATACAAATTTCAGTACCATTTAGCCTACCAAAAAGAAATGGATCCGCTCGATATGAAGGTGAAAAATTTAGAGATCATTGATTATTTGTCTCCTTATGCTAAAGCTTTAGAGCTTTTTCCCGAAATGCAGCAGCCAATTCAAGAGATGCCTGTGAGAGACCTTCAGAAATTTGTTTTAAAGGAGATGGATAAACAAGCAGAGCATTTAGATGGGTTGCCTGACAGCCCAGAAATTGAAAACAAGAAGTCGCAGCTGCAAGAACTACGTGAATTGGCAGCTCTAAACTATACCTCTCCAACACTTTTACAGCGTTTTAAACGTCTTTTTCATGAGACACCAAAACTCTCTATCCTGCTTTCGCCACTGCGCGCTATCCCACCTGCTACATCGGAAATGGAAGAGCTAAAAGACCAATATAACAAACTTTTAATTTCAACTGCCAATATTAAAAAATTTTTTGAAGCTAAAGTGCGCCAGCCTGGAGTGCCGGAGCAGAAAAAAGAGGAGTGGGGGGCTTTTATTGCTCATTTAAATAAGCTGTCAGGTAATACACAACGCTTACTAAATAAGTTAAATCAAGTGGAAGCAGATAAAGACATCATTGAAAAACACACCGAAGGAGAGACTGCTGCTGAATTTTTTCGCGCTTTAAGTCAAGTTAGCCTCTTTGCTGCCTATCTTCAAGTTGATTTTGCTTTACATAAAGAGCTTTACGGGGAACCTCCCCGAGATGCAATCCAAGTTTTTTATCAAAAATTGACCAAGCTGCCGCTTATGTTTGATGTAAAAACTTATTCCGGCAAAACTTCCAAGATTGTCGAGGTCAATGCAGCCGTTAAAAAAGAAATTGAGCAGTGTAATGCCAGCATTCATTTTATGAAGATTCTCGCCTGGTATAATGGAGGAAAGCATCCTACACTTTTAGCTGAACTCATTGAAAGAGATTTGACCCAGCCAGAATTAACTCAGCCGCAACTCAAACTCGACCTTCCACCTAATTTTCATTGGCCAAAATACGATGAGTTAAAGGTGGATTTAAAGCAGAGCTATGAAGAACATTACGAGACGATTTTGGGGATACGTCTCCATCAATTGCATCTTAGCTTAGAGAATCCTCCTTATGAAAGTGCTGCGGAGAACCTTCTTTATAACAAAGCTATTCTCACGCAGATGTCTGTACATTTAAAAAATGCAGTTCCTATTCCTGAAGAGTGGATGAATGATTGGCATCAAATGGAGCCTCGGTTGAATCAATATGCTCAAGAAGAGATGAGTTATATTGCAAACAAGAGAGAACAAATTAACTCAGCAAAAGAGACTGTTGCAGGGACTCAAGGATCCATTCAACTGCATGAAGAAAACTCTACTGCACCTTTAACTCAAATCGAGGATTGGAAGGAGCGTTTGCGAAATCAGGAGAGAGAAATCGCTAAAATAGAGAGAGAGTTAGAAGCGCGGGCGATTGCTTTGAATGATTTTAATAGTCAATTCAATATAGTGAGAGGTTTGATTGAAGGTCGAAATAGGGTGGGAGGTCAAACCCGCATTGTTTTAAGCATAGAAGATGAGGATGATGATAATATTTCACCTCCACCCCCGCCTCCACCTGAAGAAGAAGAAGAGGATTGGGCACCCCCACCTCCACTTCCAGAAGAAGAAGATGATGATGTTTCACCACCCCCGCCTCCACCCCCTGAAGAAGAGGTTCCACCCCCGCCTCCACCTGAAGAAGAAGAGGTTCCGCCGCCACCGCCACCGCCACCGCCACCTGATGAGGAGATATTCCCTAAACCGCCGCCCCCAAAGAGCAGCTAGGCGATGTGGCATTGATGTGAACTCTTTATTTGCCTGTTTTTCAGGTTAAAAGTTTTGTTGATAAACTTCTTTCCTGTTTTTAATCGCTATAATTAAAATTATTAATTTTTTATCGTGGATTTCGTATATTATTCTATAATCTCCACATCTAATTCGATATGCTTCTCGGCCGGTTAGCTTAATCGTCCCATGCTGTCGTGGGTCAGTTGCTAAGCTTTCTATTTTTTCTCTAATGGCCTTCCCATCATTTTTAGGGATCTTCTTTAATGATTTTTCTAAATCGATGACATATTCAATTTTAAAGGCATTACCAGTCTAGATTTTTCATTATTTGATCATGAGAAATAGTTTTATTATTTTTTTTACGTTTTTCTATCACTTTATCGTAAGTTTCTAAATCTTCTTGCATTTCTAACTCTTCAAGTTTCTCTAAAATAGCTTGAGTTGCCAGCTCTTTAATGGTTAATCCAAGCTCTAAAGCTCGAAGCTTTAGTAAGTGGTGCGCCTCAGGTGGAAATTCGAAGTTTAATCGACTAGGTCTTTGCGGCTGTTTTTGCATAAAAAACTCCTTTTCTTTAAATTTACCACAAAACCACAAATGTTGTAAAAATCTAAAGGTAAAAGAGTCGGTGTCAATCCAAGCATTGGCACAAGCGCTGACATGTGTAATGATTCTTTGCTGACGCGCATAAATTCGTAAAGGCCTCTAAAACAATTGGCAAAAATAGAGAGCTTTTGTTAGATTATTTGCAGTCAACACTCAATATGCGGCCATGGCGGAATTGGTAGACGCGCTAGATTCAGGTTCTAGTCGGGGTAACTCGGTGGATGTTCGAGTCATCTTGGCCGCATTTTAATTCCTTTAATTTCCCTCGAACAGTTCGATTATGTATGACTCACTCTTCCTCAGCTAGAGTTGCCATTGTTGCCAATGGACAATTTGATCCCGAGTTAGCCCCAGCGTTAGCTAGCTACGATTGGATTTTAGCTGCGGATGGAGGGTTGAACCATCTAGATGCCTTAAAAATTAAGCCTCACTTTATTATTGGTGATTTTGATTCCGTTTCAGATGAACTATTAAATTCTTATCCTGAATCAAAATTGTATCGTTATCCTTTAGACAAAGACAAATCGGATGTCGAGTTGGCGATAGAGATTGCTCTTACGTTAACAGATCAGGAGATCCATCTATATGGGGCAACTGGATTGCGGGTGGATCATGAGTTGTCTAACTTGATGTTGCTAAGGCGCTATCCTAGGCAGCTAAAAGTGGTGACGAAGCATGAAGTTCTATTTGCTTTTGAAGGAAAGTTGGTGTTGGAGTGCCAGCCCAAGCAGACGCTTTCATTTATGCCGATCTATGGAGCGGCTGAAGGCGTTAGTTCCAAAGGGTTACGTTGGGAGATCAATCAGGCAACGTTAGATTGCCACTTTTTAAGTCTTTCTAATGAAACTGTTGGTGACCGATTTGAAGTAGAAGTGAAAAGAGGCCTTTTGTTATGCTGCCTCTACAAGTTATTGATATAGCGATAGAGAATGTTTAAGTACGACCGTAAAAAAATACGTAATTTTTCCATTATTGCCCACATCGACCATGGCAAGTCGACGATTGCCGACCGCCTGCTTGAGCTCACACGCTCGGTCGAAGCGCGCAATATGCAAGAACAACTATTAGATGGAATGGATCTGGAGCGTGAGCGTGGAATTACCATCAAGGCGCATCCAGTGACCATGTGGTATACGAGTGAATCGGGTGAACTTTACCAAATTCATCTGATCGACACGCCTGGCCATGTCGATTTTACCTATGAAGTTTCGCGATCTCTCTCGGCATGCGAAGGCGCTCTGCTTGTTGTCGACGCAACTCAAGGCGTTCAGGCACAAAGCTTAGCCAACGTCTATCTGGCAATGGAGCGCAACCTTACCATTATTCCGGTCATCAATAAGATCGATCTCCCAGCTTCCGATGTCGCTGGAGTTAAGCATCAAATTGAAGAGCTAATAGGAATTGATGCCTCCGACGCCATCTGCTGCTCCGCAAAGACAGGGATTGGAACTGAATCGATTTTAGAAGAGGTCATTCGCCGGATCCCACCGCCAGCAGAACCTGCAGATGAGGTTGTTCGAGCGCTTGTCTTCGATTCCCACTATGACAATTACAGAGGCGTTCTTGTCTATGTCAGAATGATGAGCGGAGAGTTGAGCCGCGGCGCTATGATCAAGATGATGGCGACCGATAAGACATTTGAAGTGTTAGAAGTGGGTACCTTCACCCCCTTACAGCTCTTAACACGTGAGAGCTTAAAACCAGGTGAAGTTGGCTATCTGATTGCCAACATTAAGAAGACGGCTGATGTCAAGATTGGTGATACCATCACCCTGCATAAGCAGCCATCGGCTGAGCCACTTCCTGGCTTTCGCCATATCTCGCCTGTTGTCTTTGCGGGAATCTATCCAATCGATTCCTCTGACTTTGAAGCTCTGCGCGATGCCTTGGCTAAACTGCAGATTAATGACTCCGCCTTGCATATTGAGCAGGAGAGCAGTACAGCTTTAGGTTTTGGATTCCGCTGCGGATTTTTAGGGTTGCTACACTTAGAGATCGTTTTTGAACGACTCCAAAGGGAATTTGATTTAGATATCATCTCAACGGCTCCAAGTGTGATCTATCGCTGTATCATGGGCGACGGCTCTGTTTTAGAGGTCGATAATCCAGCTCACTATCCTGATCCGGCGAAGATTGAATGGATAGAAGAGCCTTGGGTAAAGAGCCATGTGATCCTTCCAAGCGACTACCTGGGCGTCGTCATGAGTTTAGGAATGGATAAACGAGGGAGCTGCATCAAGACAGAAACGATTGATTCAACTCGTCTGATGCTTACCTATCGCTTTCCTCTCAACGAGATTATTACCGATTTTAACGATAAGCTAAAGTCTGTAACAAAAGGCTATGGCTCGTTTGATTATGAGTTTGATGGCTATGAAGAGGGCGATATCATCAAATTGGAGATTCGTGTAAACGAGGAGCCGGTTGACGCGTTCTCTTGTCTCGTCCACCGCTCTAAAGCGGAATCTCGCGGCCGTGCAATTTGTGCTAAGCTTAGCGAGGTGATTCCAATGCAGCTCTTTAAAGTTCCCATCCAGGCTGCCATCGGCGGCAAAATTGTGGCTCGTGAAACAATTCGCGCAATGACTAAAAATGTCACAGCCAAATGTTACGGCGGAGATATCTCCCGTAAACGTAAACTGTGGGAAAAGCAGAAAAAGGGTAAAAAGCGCATGAAGGAGATCGGCAAGGTCAATATTCCTCAAAGCGCTTTTATGGAAGTCCTCAAAGCAATCGAATAGGCTCAATTCAATGCAAGGAGCGTGCATGTCTACAGTCATCTTGATCGGCACGCAGTGGGGCGATGAAGGGAAAGGAAAGGTGATCGACCTGTTAGCTGACGGCTTCTTACATGTGGTTCGTCCACAGGGAGGCAACAACGCAGGCCACACAATTTTAGTGGGAGAGCGCGAAGTCAAGCTACACCTGGTTCCCTCGGGAATTCTGCATGCCCATACGCAATGCTATTTGGGTTCTGGTATGGTTATCGACCCCAATGTGCTGCTTCAGGAGCTCAAGCAGCTGCAAGAGGCTGGCGTTTCTATTGAGGGACGTCTCTGGATTTCACCGGCTGCCCATCTGATTCTTCCCTATCATCTCATGCAAGACCGTTTATTAGAGAAGGCAAAAGGGGCTAACGCTGTAGGCACAACAGGACGCGGAATTGGTCCAAGCTATGCTGACAAAGTGCATCGTACTGGAATACGACTTGGAGATCTCTTGCGTCCTGATTATCTCAGACATCAGCTGCAGCTAGCTCTCTCTATCAAACAGCGGGAGTTAGATGCCTTGGGAGCTGATGCGCAGTTTGCTTTAGAAGAGCTTTTAGACTATTGCCAGCAGGCGGCACATGAGCTAGGACGATATATTACCGATATTGAATCACGCTTGCAGAAGGCTTTGGAAAAAGGGGAGCCTCTCCTGTTAGAAGGAGCACAAGGTGTGTTGCTTGACACAACCCTTGGAACCTATCCCTATGTGACTAGTTCGTCGACGACAGCAGCTGGCCTTTGCGCTTCAGTAGGAATTGGGCCAAAATCAGTGAAAGAGATTATTGGAGTTGTTAAAGCCTATGCTACACGTGTTGGCGAGGGTCCTTTTATCACAGAAATGTCTCAGGAAGAGTTGGCTCAAGTGGACCATGCCAAATGGAGAGAGTT
>CAZZJE010000102.1:0-8648 GCA_964654295.1 uncultured bacterium
CGCTGCAAATGCCCTAGATTTAGCAATTGCTCAATGCGGAGATGACCCTAAATATGCCACGCTCCGAGAACATGCGATTGCATGGAAAGAAAAATTATAAATTAATAGGTTTTTTATGGTTAGAATCGAGTCTTCATGGCAAATGCCTTCGCTTCCTCCTGAGGGAAGAGACGATTCTGCTCCTAAAAATGCAACTAGGCTTCTTCCTACTCCCGACGAACTCTATTTAAAAGAGACTCCTCCTCATGTCGGAGCTAACAGTCCACTGCGTTCTGCCGACCCCAGAAGCAACTTGAGTCATCTTTTAGGAGAAGTGGAAAAAGAAGGGATGCCAGAAACGCATTTTAAACACTTATCAGAGTAGGCGATGCGTGTATTAGCCATTATCCAGGCAAGGCTAGGCTCGACTCGTTTGCCAGGAAAAGTGATGCTTCCAGTTCTGGGACGCCCGCTTATTGCTTACCAATTGGAACGTATTGCTCGGTCTAAGTTAATTGACCAAACGGTTGTGGCAACGACAGTCGAAAAGCGAGATGATCTTTTGGTGCTCTATTGCCAGCAGCATGGCGTTAACTACTTTCGCGGAAGCGAAGCGGATGTGCTCAAACGTTTTAAAGAGACCTCCGACCACTATCCCAGCCAAGTGGTGGTGCGTTTGACTGCAGATTGCCCCTTAATTGACTCCGAAATCATCGATCAAACTATTCAAGCCTTTTTAGAGGCAAAACCCCCTTGCGACTATCTTTCAAATTCCCAGCCACGCTTGGTTCCGCGAGGTTTAGATGTAGAAGTCTTCTCGCGCCAAGCTCTTCTCAAGGCCGATCAAGAGGCCTCACTTTCTGCCGAAAGAGAGCATGTGACTTTGGCTCTCTATCGGCATCCTGAAAAGTATCGTCTCGGGAAAATAAGTGGATCAGCACGCGATCTAGATTTACGTCTGACTGTTGACACACCCGAAGACTTTGAATTAATTAAAAAAATTCTTGAAACCCTTTACCCCACAAATCCCTTCTTCTCCCTAAAAGATGTCTCCTATTTGCTCTACCAACATCCTGATTGGAAAGCGATAAATAGTTCTGTAATTCAAAAAACAGTTTAATATTTAAAATTAGTTTGTCTGTTTTTGTTTAAATGGCATTCTTTTTGTTATAACAAAACTGGATTAGTTTGATTCCTTTTAGTTAGGTTTTATTATGGCTTCAATGCACGTATTTTCTTCAAGCTCCTTTGAAAACGTTCCTTTAAATCATCAAGAGAGTGTAAAAGATAATTTAAAGGTTTATGAAAAGTATAATAAAGCTTACAAAGAAAGCGGTAACTGGATTAGTAGGCTTTTTAATAGAGTTAAGCTGGCTTTTGTTCATAAAAAACAAAATGCTCAATTTAAACAACTGTTTAAGGCTAAAATTGTTAACGCTCAAAATGATGAAAAAAAATTGAAGTTGGGGATTATAAAAAATGTCCTTAACAAACATAAAAATATTGATAAGGAGATAGGAAAAAAAGAGAACTTTTGGAGCTCAAGCGTAAATAATTTTAATCACACATTAGATTTGGAATTAGATAAGCAGAAGGAAAGGGCCTATCTCCGTTTAAAGTCTCGAGTGCAGCATTCTGGTTTAGATAAAACTACACGGCAAGCTCTTCTTCATGTAAATCCTAACGCAACAGGCAAGCAAAAATTAGAAGCCCTTTTGAATGCTTTAAATACAGATCACTCTAATTTAACAGAACAACAGCAACGCAAGTTAAAGTCTATTTTAGACTCTCATGACTTTAAAAAAGCGCGGTTTCTTCAAAATATAGATAGAGACCAAATCCAATCAGATTTTTATGAGATGATGGATCAGGTCATTAAAATCAATATTTACACCTTATCTGAAAAATTTTCGGATTTAACGCCTGAGGTATTAGACAAAGCTGATCAGATTGTTTTTAATAAACTCCTGGAAGCATTGGATCAAGATCCGTCTGCAATTAAATATTTAGATAGAACGGAGCAGCACGCCCTTTTTCCTTTGGCTGCAGGCCAACCAGGTGGGCTCTATCCTATTTTCTTGGAGCTATTCAAGGATCGAAAACCTCCTATGCCACAGATGCATGCAGAAGCCTATTTAGCTGTTTTTAAATTAAGTGCTCCTTTGGGACCTTATGTTGATCACGCCATCAATGAGTTTATCGTTGAAGAACGAGATTCTAAGATGGTTGAAAATATTTTAAGAGACCCTGCAGGTAACCCACTTTTTCAAGAATCTTTGAATCGAGTTTTTGTAAATGCAATCGATCAGGAAATAGAGAATAAAAAGAACGATCCTAAAACGGGGATCGATCCTGAAATGGGAAATCTTTTAAAGGAAAATGCCAACTCTATCCTTCTAGGGCACTTTGCTGAACAAGCGATGGCGAAATATCATTTATCGGCTGACTACGTCTTAAATCTTATTCCTAAGGAGCAACAACCAGACTTTTTAGTCAAACGACTAAGAGCTTATGAGGTGGCGCATCCACCACAAAATAGTTACAACTTAACTGATGATGAGATAAAGGGACTGCAGATTTTAACTACCATCCGTGCTGGTGATGCAGAAGATCTTGATGCTTATATGGAAGAAAACAAGCAAGAACTTGAAATTTTTTTTGAAAAGGCTGTTGCAGATGATAGTTTTAATAAAAAATTACGCTCTATCGATGAATCAGATGTCATTCCTTTTGGTATTTCTGAAAAAGCAATCCAGATGATGACAGCCTACACATTCAAAACACGCACGCCAACAGGAGACTGGGGACATCTAGGACACATTGCCGCTAAAGCTCAAGAGCTGTCTGAAAAATTAAAGACCAACAAACCCATTTCTTCTAAAGAGAAACTGACTTTACAAGAGCTTGGCACTCTTTCTAATTTAGCCTCCTTGAGACCCGTTTTAGAAAAATTAAAGGACAAAGAGATCCAAGTTTCGACCGTAGAAGGCCTTAGGATATTAGCTGAAAAAGCGGAGACGAGTTTAAAGGAAATAAATACAGTGTTAGAAGAGGAGTTAAAAGGTTATCTACGTCCAGGGGATACTCTCGCTCATGATGGTCGAAGAGAGTTTACTTTTAAAAATAGAAAAGTAGTCGGTGAGCAAAAATTAAACCTCATGCTCGTTTCTAAATACTTGCATTTAGCTAAGATTGCTCGCGATCCCGATCCAGAAAACAATAATAGAATCATGTTATCCCACGTTATGGGAGGACGCATTTTCAAGCCAATCGGAGGTGTTGGTGAACTAGCTTATTCTGATCTCTACCGATTTGATGTTGGAAAATATGCCGAGAAAAAATTGCCAAAATGGACCATAGAAATTTTAAAAGAGCGTTTTAAAGGTCACGAAGGAGGCTGGAAAGCAGCATTACAAGAGAGGTATGAATATGCTCACCAAAAGTTTCATACAAACACAAACGAGCTGTTCGAACAGTATGAAAATAAGAAGTCTCAAAGAATGAGTGCTGGAAAAGCTGGATTTATTCCTATGGGACATAAGCAAATGGATCAAATCGACTTTAAAAAAATTTATCACACTGTCCTAACTGAAGGGAAATTGCCTGAAGATCTAGATAAGGATGATGAACAACTTAGCATCATCTGTTCAGAATTTGACATGGTTTCAGACATCGTTGCAATGTATGATGTGAATGATTTCATTGGAATACAAGTTGCCGATTTTCTGCGTAGTACAGAAGCACCTCCAAATCATCGTGTAATAAAAAAATATCGGGCTGATGCTAAGTTTAGTAAAATGATAGACGATAAATTAAGTAATCGCTCAGAACATCCTCTTCTACCCCAATTTGTTCCTCGCCATGAGAACTTAAAAAAGGTGCATCCAGGCCGTAATATCCGATTAAAGGAGAGAACAGGGGCTTTGAGAGCTATTCCTCCACCTGTGACTGTTCAAAAAGTAGTAGCTTTTAAATAGGATCTTTAGCTACGCGTTAGCGTTTGGAGTGCGGCGACAAGTCCTTGCAGATTGACACATCTTTTTTTTGACTTTAGAGGGGTTTAATAACAGAGCGCTGGGTTAGGCCTCGAAGAGGCCGGCACAATTAAAGGCCAGGCCGTAAGGCCTGGTAAAGACATGTCATAAACAATGGAGGCCCAGCGGGCCGATACAAATAGAAACAATCGCTATGATTTGTATCGCCCCTGCAGGGCTCAAATATTAAAACATGCGCCTATACCAGGCCTTACGGCCTGGCCTTTAATTATGCCGGCCCTTTGGGCTTAGCAAACGCGTTTTTTTTACACTCTTTCAAAAGTCAAGAAAAAGATGTGTCAATCTGCAAGGACTTGTCGCGGCACTCCAAACGCTAACGCGTAGCTAAAGATCTTACGTTAAAAAATCATAAAAGAATCACATGCACTGCTGTCTAATTGATCTCGACGGAACCTTAGCTGATAGCATCCCTATCTTATGGAGAGCTTATGAGCAGTTTATGCTATCTTTAAGCTTGCCAGCTGAGCGTGAGGACTTTTACGCCTTGATGGGGCCCTCTCTATCTGAAATTTTTACGCAGCTAAAAGAGCGCTATCGGTTTGATCACGATCCCAAAGAGCTCGCTATAAACTACCAAAGGCAGCTGCATCGCTACTATGCAGACGAAATTCCCATGGTAAAAGGCTCCAAAAAGGTTTTGTTGGAGTTTAGTGCCTTTTATAACTACGCGATTGTTACTTCAGCTCCAGCCTCGATCGCTCAATCGTTTTTAGAGGCGCATCAGATCAGCACGCTCTTTTCTGCTATCGTAACAGCGGAAGGATTAGTTGCAAGTAAACCCAATCCTGAAATTTATCGAAAAGCTTTAGAATGGCTCGCTTGTAAACCAGAGGATGCTATCGCCATCGAAGATAGTTTGCCAGGCGTACGTTCTGCTTCAGATGCTGGAATTTCGACTCTCTGGCTAACAGAAGAGACCCCTTCTACCCTTAAACCCAATGTGACACTTGTTTCCAATTGGCAGCAAATAGGGGAGCAGCTACAAAAGAGGCTTTAGCTGGTATTAAACGGATGAACTACTACTTCCACCCTCTAGACCCAAACTTTGAGATCCATGTCAATCCCTCATTGGATCTGATTTTATCGGACGATCTAAATCAATTAATCGATGCTTGCTGGGAAAGTGAGTGCAAAAAGCGCGGCCAACTATTATTTAATGGAACACTTTTCAGTGCCACTTCACACAGCTCTAAAAGCATGCAGGGCCATTTTATTCCCTATAAGATTTATGTGGCTTGGACTCGCTTAGCAGAAGTTCGCCCACGACTAGATGTCCATCCTGTTGGACTGACAGGGATTACTCGATCCGGAAGTAGCCTATTGCTTGGACGGCGAACTCTTCAGATGGCTCACTATCCAGGATTATATGAGTGTGCTCCAGCAGGAGGGGTGGATGCTACTTTTGTTAAAGACTCAAAAATTGAATATGCAGAGCTGCTTTTACACGAGCTAGAAGAGGAGACCCCTCTGTCCCGCGCTGATGTCATTAAGCTAACACCCAAAGCGATATGTGAAAGAAGGGGAGAGGATTACAGTGGGTTTGAATTGCTATTAGATGTCGCACTCGATAAAAAGTGCGTCAGCCAGTCTCTCTCTTCGACAAAGGAGTATCAGCAGCTGCTCTGGCTCGATCCAGAGCAGCTAACTAAGTTTTTTTTAGAAAAAGCAGATGAGCTCGTTCCCACAACCAGACGAATTATTGAACGACTTTCTGCCGATCCTCCAAGTCTTCCAGAAGTTTGCTAGAGCTGTATGAATGAGAAGAAAAATTTTCATTCGGCAACCCGAGATCCGTTGTCATCATGCAGTTCACTAGATGTAAAGCGTGGAGCTTCAGTTTTCTTAATTCTTTGGACTCATTAGCATCCAATGCAATGTTAGAAACTTCGGGAAGACGATCCTTGTTGCCGACAATATGAAGAACTGAAATGCGTTTTTCTGTTTGACTCAAGTTTTGAATAGCTGAGATAAGTTCATCGCGCGAGTTGATTGTAATAGTTGATTCAGGGATTCGCTGCTGTTTAACCCAAAGCGCCCCATGGGGCGATGTCTGTATTACTTCCTTTAAATCTAAAACTGAATCCAATTTGCGCTCCAACTCCTCTGATATTTGGCAGCCGACAAATCTTAAACTTTGGAGCTTTAACAATCCCAGATGTGCAATGAGAGATTGGTCACACTCGACAGGCTGGCTGCTGGTGCCGTGTTGAATGGTTAAATTCTCAACTCCACTGCCTCGGTTAGCTAACGCTTGCAAAGTTCTGCTAAGATGTTTTTGTGTGAGCGGCTCACCAGCTTTTCCAATCGTATAATTTGTCAAGCGAGAAGGGGAGAAAATGGCTTTAAATAGGATCTGAAGAATGGCAATAGGCGTCGTTAAGATGATCCCTGCAAGAGCGAATGCCGATTGACAGGCAAATAAAACTGCCCTAGCCGTCCACTCTAACGTCTTATTGAGCGTCACTCCAATCAATTCCCTTGTTTTATTGGCAACATAACAGATCTTCCACTCACCAGGTAGCGGTTTACACGTTAGAGGCTGACAGCAGGCAGAGCGTGGAGGCTGAATTGTCAAAGAGATGGGAGTAACCATAAAAAGACCTATTTAAAATGTTTAATATTTATCAGTTAACAAATTTCTGCTAAGCTTTTAGCGATTAGAAAAGTATCCTAGCAGATATCTAATGTTATTGCAAAATTTAAACATTGGACAATGCGGGAAATAACGGTTTGAAATTTCGGCAACCCGATATGAAATATACGCAGCTTTCAGCCTTTGAAAAACATCTCCAAAATGGTGCTGCACGTTTCCCTCCGCCCCTTTACCTTCTTATTGGAAAAGAGGATTTTTCTCGTCGCAAAGCTTTAGAAGCGCTTTTAAAAACTTATGGCGATCTCTCCAGCAGCTCAGCAGTAAAGACTTTAGAAGGTGACCATCCTGCAATTTTTGAAGAGTTAGGGGCGCTCTCCCTCTTTTCCAAACGCTCAATTTTAGTGCTGAATGCCATTGAAAAATGGTCGAAACCCACGCAAAAGCATGTTGAAAAAGTCCTGGCTTCCCCTAATACAAGCCAGCTTCTTATCTTAAACGGAACCGCACTCAACAAAAATACCACTCTATACAAACGTTGCGAGACGATAGGCGTGCTGCTAGAGGTTCCGGAGGAGAAGCCATGGGAAAAGGAGAAGAGCTTGGCTGCTTGGCTGATACAGGCTGCCCAAAACTTGGGAAAGCAGTGTGACCCTATCGCAGCTCAGCTGCTTGTCAAGCAACTAGGAGTCGATCAAGCTCTGCTCGAACAGGAGCTTTTCAAACTCGTTTGCTATGTCGGTGAGCGTCGCCGAATCGAAATAGCAGATGTGGCAACGATTTGCGGGACGCTGCCGACACAGACGGCCTGGCAGCTAGCCGATGCGTTGATCAAAGGCGATTTAGCAGCGGCATGGCCGATCGCTAATCAACTTTTACTGGATCCCCAGCAACTTTTACCTCTCCTGCGGGCTTTAAGGAGCCAGTGGCAAAATGGATTGCAGATGACCTCGCTCCATCAACAAGGGGTCTCGCCAGAGCATATACAGCGCCATTTTCCCAACCTCTCCCCCTCCCTCATTCATCGCCAACTGCAGCAGTTTATTCCCTATGGCATGCGCCGCTTTAAGCTAGGCCTTTTAGCAATCGATAGCGCTGAAAGTGCTGCTAAAAATAGCGGAGGCGACGAACAAAAAATCTTAGAACGTCTTCTTTTTAACTTAATACCCCAAAGATTATGACAGCTGATTCTTCACCATCTATGCCCACAAAAAAACCAGGACTCTTTCTCCTTCCAAACTTATTAGGAGAGAGTCGCCATCATACCCTATTTTTGCCTGAGAGTGTAGACCGCGCAGTCGCCTCTCTCGATGGCCTCATCTCAGAAAGCGAGCAGGCAGGCCGCCGCTATCTTTCGCTTTTTAAACATCCCAAACCTGTCCACCAGATTCCTATTGCCCTATTTAATAAACACACTCCTAAAGAAGATATTGATTTTTTGCTTGAGCCTATCAAAAAAGGAGAGCGCTGGGGACTTATCTCCGACGCCGGTTTGCCATGCATCGCCGATCCAGGGCATCTTCTCGTGGCTAGAGCCAGACAGCTAGCCCTGCCTATCCAAGCCTTTGTCGGGCCCTCTTCCCTTATGATAGCCCTCATGCTCTCTGGCTTGCCAGCTCAACGGTTTGCCTTTCATGGATATCTTAATCGCGAAAAAGAGAGAGCTGCCATCCAACTAAAACAGATGGAACAACACTCTCTTCAAAAAGAATCCACTGAGCTTTTTATGGAGACTCCCTACCGTAACCAAGAGATCTTAATCCTTGCAGTAGAAACTCTTGCTCCTGAAACCCAACTCTGTGTCGCTTGGAATTTAACTCTTCCAGATCAGGGAGTGATCTGCCAATCAATCAAAGTTTGGAAAAAAAGCCAGCTGCCTAATTTAGATAAAAAACCAGCCATCTTTTTGATTGCTGCTGTGCATGCTAAATAATGGGATCAATTAATTTGTTTGTAAACATTCAGTCACTAGTAAAAAATATAAAGTACATCACTGTTCGTCTAAAGATGGTTTTTAGAATATG
>CAZZJE010000103.1:0-8646 GCA_964654295.1 uncultured bacterium
TTGATCCGATAGAAAAAGAGCGGACTGATCAGCTTGTTGCCAAACTGCGCAGCTTTGCTACAGAAAAGATTGACGCCGCAGCCATTGACCGTCAAGCAGCCATTCCAGAGAGTGTCATCAGAGAGCTGGGAGAGATGGGCGTTTTAGGAATGACCATTCCTTCTGTCTACGGTGGTTCAGGCTATTCCCAATATGCCTATTGCCGTGCGACGGAGACCTTAGCAGAATATTGCGGGTCGACAGCTCTATTTGTAAACGCACATCAGAGCGTAGGATTAAAAGCTCTGCTGCTCTTTGGTACTGAAGAGCAGAAAAAGCGCTGGCTGCCACCTTTAGCTCAAGGGAAACAGATCGCTGCCTTCTCCTTAACCGAACCCAATGCCGGTTCCGATGCTAGTGGCATCGAGACGACAGCCACGTGGGATGCTGCTGCTAATGTCTGGAGGATTAATGGCCGTAAGCAGTGGACAACAAATGGCTGTATGGCAAGTGTGTTGACAGTCATGGCTCAGACTCCCATAGAAACACCTGAAGGCATCAAAAAAAGAGTGACAGCTTTCTTAGTCACTCCCGATATGCCTGGATTTGAAGTTACAACAAAGTCTTTGGAAAAAGTGGGCATGCGCGGCACCTGTACCAGCAACTTAGCTTTCCATAATGTTCCTGTTCCACCCGAAAATATTTTAGGTCCTATCGGAAAAGGTCTAAGAGTCTGCTTAACCGTATTGGATTATGGCCGTACGACCTTTGGAGCGACCTGTACAGGCGCTGCCAAAGCTTTAGTACAACGAGCAGTTGCCCATGCGACAACTCGTATGCAGTTTAATCGGCCGCTCTCCTCTTTTCCTCTCGTCAAAAAGAAAATCGCTCTTATGACTGCGCTTCTTTACGCGATGGAGGCTTCTACCTATTTGACAGCTGGATTAATCGACCAGGGACGGGAAGATGTGATGTTAGAATCTGCCATTTTAAAGGTCTTTACAAGCGAAAGCTTATGGCAAATTCTTTATGATGTGATGCAGATCTTGGGAGGACGCTCATTCTTCACTGATCAACCTTATGAGCGCATGATGCGTGATGCTCGCCTTAATATGATTGGAGAGGGTTCAAACGAGGTGTTACGCGCTTTTATAGGGGCTGTGGGGTTGAGAGATGTTGGACTCTTTTTTCAAAGCTCTCTAGAAGCTTTTAAACATCCTATAAAAAATCGCCGCCTCATTGGTGGCACTGCTAAACATTTTTGGAAGACCCTCTGGATGCCTCATATTCCCATTCAGTCCAAAGAGCTGGCTCACCAAACAAAGCTTTTAGCTAAAGCAGTTCGCAATTTCGCCTGGCTAGCTCCAAGTGTGCTTGTCCGTTATAAAGAGGGGATTGTTGAAAGACAGCTTGTGCTAGAGCGGCTGGCTCTCTCAGCAATTGCGATCTATACCATGACGGCGGTGTTAGGACGTTGTGATCAATCGATCCGATCACAAGTTCCTACCCTTCATACTCTTGACGAAGAGATTGCTGTTGCAAAAGCCTATTGTACTTGGGCTAACCGTCTATTTGAACAGCAGAGTCAGCGTATTTTTGATCCTTTTGACGAAAGGATAGAGCGTCTCTCCGATCAAATCTGTGCTCTATCCAAAGGTAAAGAGATATGATGGCTATGCAGACAAGCTCGCTATATGGCTTAGCCGAAGAATTTCTGGCACAGGAAAAAATTTTAAGGCAAGGAGGAGGCCTCGAAGGTCAAGAGCGTCAACGTCGCCTTGGACGGATGACAGCAAGAGAGCGCGTCGATTTTCTATTGGATGAGCCTGAAGACTTTTTTGAAATCGGGCTGTGGGCTGGATATGGCATGTATAGTGAATGGGGCGGGCTGCCTGCGGCTGGTTTGGTTGCAGGCATAGGAAATGTCGCAAATAGGCCCTGCATGATCATTGCTAATGATGCCACTGTCAAAGCGGGCGCGATGTTTCCACAATCCATTAAGAAGATGCTGCGGGCGCAGCGTATGGCTTATATGTGCCGCCTACCCATTGTCTATCTGGTTGACTCTTCCGGTGTTTTTCTGCCTTTGCAAGAAGAAATTTTTCCAGATGAAGATGATTTTGGACGCATTTTCCGCAATAACGCTGTTCTGTCGTCTGCCGGTATTCCTCAGATCGCTGCTATCATGGGCAACTGTATTGCAGGAGGAGGCTACCTGCCTGTTCTGTGTGACCAGCTTCTCATGACCCAAGGGAGCGGGCTCTATCTAGCTGGACCTGCATTAGTTAAAGCAGCCATTGGGCAGGTTGTCGATACTGAGGAGCTGGGAGGCGCTCGCATGCATGCCGAGATCAGCGGAACGGTTGACTATTTAGAACCAGACGATGCTAGCTGCCTTCAGAAGTTAAGATCGCTAGTCTCCATGCTACCTGAAGAACCGAAAACTTCTGGTCAGGCAGAAAATGCGCCATCTACTGATCCAATGCATCTCTACTCTCTAGTCGATGCAGCAAACCGCAAGCCTTATGAAACGCGAGATCTGCTAGCTTGTTTAGTCGACGCTGGCTCTTTCAGAGAATATAAGGCCGAGTATGGGAAAGCCTTGGTAACTGCTTTTGCTTCAATAGGAGGCATCCCCGTTGGCATCGTAGCTAATCAGCGTAAGCCCACTCATACAGGCGAGGGGCGTATTGAAATTGGTGGAGTTATTTATGCCGAAAGCGCCGACAAAGCGGCGCGTTTTGTCTTGACCTGTAATCAAATGAAGACAGCTCTCATCTTTTTGCAGGATGTCACAGGCTTTATGGTTGGAAAGGATTCAGAGCAGGGAGGGATTATTCGCAGCGGAGCCAAGCTGGTCAATGCAGTCAGCAATTCCGTTGTTCCAAAGATCACTGTTCTGGTCGGGAACTCTTTTGGCGCCGGCCACTATGCCTTATGTGGAAAAGCCTACGATCCCCACTTTATCGCTGCTTGGCCTAATGCACGTTATGCTGTCATGGGTTCTGAACAGGCGGCGGAGACCTTAGTGCATATACGAGAAAAGGCTGCCCAGCGCAAAGGTAAAGAAATCAATGAAGAAGAGCATAAAAAGCTGAGAGAAGAGGTCAAAGAGAGCTATGAGCGCTGCATGGATATCCGCTATGGAGCTGCACGCGGCTGGGTCGATGCCATCATTGCACCTCATGAAACGCGGAAACGTTTAATTCAGATGCTATCTTGGGCGAAACCGTTGCCCGGAGTTTCGTTTCATACGGGAGTGATTCAGACCTAGGCGAAGAGGAAGCACTTGCAAAATAAGCCTTTGAGACTGCTTTTGGAGTGTGGCGACGCTTCGACTTGTCGAAGCGTTGAAAGTCCTATGATTTAATCTTTTTTTGGTATCCCAACATCTCGACAAGTCGAGATGAGCAAAAAGCGGCGACAAGTCGCCGCACTCCAAATATTTTAGCTAAATGCCTTTTTCAATTCCTGAGCTGCCTGCTTACGAATATGACCATCGGCGATTAAAGGCACACAGCGCCCCGCATTAGCTCGATCACCTTTCTGAATATAATATTGAACAACTAAATGCATCGCTTGGCCGCGGTAATGCTTGTCTTTAACGACACGGCCTGAGCCGATGGCTTCAGCTTCTTTGGCAAAGTCTTTTTTCAGATATTCGCTGGTCAGGTTGACCATCGCTTGGCCTTGAAGGTCTTTTTTAGGGATTAACGTGGCTTGGGCTTCTTGATTTTTTAAAGATTGTAGCGCTTTTTGCCTCTCTTCCTCATTGACGACTCGAGTCAACAGCAGAGATGCAGAGGGCTCAACAGGTTCTTGAATGACAGGTTCAGGATCTATTTGCTTCTCTGGCTGTTTATTTTCGGTCTGTTTATAAGAGCTGTTGATCTTCTCTAATTGGCCGGCTGGCAACTGTGGAATCACCACTTCCATTAAAGAGGTATTGATACGCTGCAATAAGTCTTTAAGTTCGCTATCGGCATCTACGATTTCCATGCGTTTAAAGCTTGGTCCAAGCTCCTGGATTAAATAGGAGAGACGTTCATACTTTGCCTGAAGCTCGTTTCTTACCGCTGGATCTTGATTTTGCCGCATCTGCTCGGCAAGACGATTTTTATAGATGATGCAAAGCGCAACGGTCATATCAGCTTTTAAACGCAGCTGCTCTCCCTCTGTTTTAGCAGAAGAGGTCAGTAATTCGGTTTGAATTTTTAGAATCTCTTCCTGGATAGAGGTAGGCAATGCATGCGGATTCTTTGGATCGGTTAAAGTATTAATCACGTCGGAATCAATGAAAGCGGCGACGAGCTGTTTTCTAAAGGTATCGATATCGTTGATATCGGAGAAAATTTTGGATTGGGAAAGCTTTTCCAGATCTTGATTAGTGACGTCATTCCAGAGAAACCCAAAGCGACCGATCGACTGCTCAACCTCTTTTTGAAACGCTTCTGTCTTTTCAAAGTCTTGAACAACAAAATGTTGTCTCACGCTTTGTAAGTATTTATGGAAATCTCTTACAAGTTCCTGCTCATTCTTCATCTCTTTAGGAATCACAACATCGTGAAATAGAGAGAGAATTGTCAAGGTGCGGTGGCACTGCTCATTGGCTTCCATTTTTTTTGCAATCACAGCTTTAGCTTCTTCTGAAGGCTCGTTGGCTGCCGCTGAAGCGGACGCTGGCTGGCTAAAGATTTGCTGGATACTTGAAGCCGGAAGATTTTGAAGCTGCTGTGCAATCGTTGGAATAGAGGCTTGCAGCGGAGATTGCGAAGAGACGGCGGAAGCTCTTAAAGAATTAGAGGGAGGTGTCACTGTCTGGGAAGCAGCAGGGGAATTTTGTACAACATGGAAGCCAGATAGATCATCAAGAGAACCGTTCATGACCACGAAATCAGAATGGGTCAATGAATTTCCAGAAAGACGGAGAGAGGAAGACATGGGAAAAAACTCCTTAAAAAAATTTAGTACTTTTATTTTCAACGAGAGATGTAAATACTTAATAAAGGTTTCTTGACAAATGTGTTAAAAAGAATTAACCCTGGAGGGAATAGAGAGGAAATCACGTGAGAAAAAGTACATTAAAAATTGGCAATGCCCAAGCGTTTTGGGGAGATAGCCCTCGGGCGGCCAGCCAGCTGTTGAACCAGCAGCCTGATTTAGATTATCTGACGTTAGATTATCTATCTGAAGTCTCTCTCTCTATTATGGCGATTCAAAGAGAGAAAGAGGCTAACGCCGGCTATGCCAAAGATTTCATCCGCGTGGTTCAAGATTTAGCTCCTTTTTGGCAGCAGGGATCTCTTTGTAAAGTGATCTCTAATGCAGGAGGGTTAAACCCTTACGGATGCGCGCGTGCCTGTGCAGCAGCTCTTAAGCAGTGTGCACCTGATCTACAGTTGAAAATTGCTGTGGTGACAGGAGACGATGTCTTGCATCTGCTAAAAGAGAGTCCCAAAGATGACCTCTATCGACATTTGGAAACGCGTCAACCTTTGACCGGCGTTTTAGATCGGCTCGTCACTGCCAATGCCTATCTAGGTGCAAAGCCTATTGCTGATGCATTGCAGATGGGAGCTCATCTTGTGATCACAGGCCGCGTCGCTGATCCCAGCTTAACCGTTGGCCCGTGTTTAGCCCATTTCGATTGGAAAGAGAAAAATCATGATGCGATTGCTGGTGCAACCGTTGCTGGGCATCTAATCGAATGCGGCACACAAGTCACTGGCGGCATGACGACAGAATGGCTCACATTAAAAGATCCTTTTCACATTCCCTTTCCTATCGTCGAAATCTCTTCAGACGGCTCTTGCGTTGTGACCAAACCACAGCATACCGGCGGAGCTGTAACTTTACGTACAGTCAAAGAGCAGCTTCTCTATGAAATCGGGGATCCAGGAAACTACCTTAGTCCCGACGTGACACTCTCTATCCTAGGATTGGATTTGCAGGAGATAGGAGCTGATAGGGTGCAGATTACGGGAGCAAAAGGGCGTCCACCGCCGCAGTCGTATAAAGTCAGCGCCACATACCGCGAAGGCTTTAAAGTCGAAGGAATGATTGCTGTTTATGGCCCTGAAGCAGTTAAAAAAGCTGAGCTCTGTGGTCAGCTGCTTCTGAAGAGGATGCAAGAGGCAGGTGTCATACCAGAGCGCTCCCATATCGAATGCATTGGCGGCGGAGATATTGTTCCGATTCTAGGTCGCTCTGCCTATTCCAAAACTAGAGAGTGCATGCTTCGCATTTGTTTAGCAGACTCTCAGGAGCATCCCTTAGAGTTTTTTGCGAAAGAGCTAGCGTCCCTTGTTACCTGTGGCCCACAGGGGGTGACGGGCTACTCTAGTGGACGTCCCCATATCAGACCAATCTTTGGCTATTGGCCCTGTCTCATTTCTCGGCAGAAGATCACACCACATGTACAAATGATCGAGGGATAATTATGCAGCACTATTCTGTCACAGTACGCGATTTAGCCCATGCCCGTAGTGGAGATAAAGGGTCTAATGCAAATATCGGCGTGATTGCCTACTCCTCTCAAAGCTATGAGATTTTATGCCGTCATCTGACTGCAGAAGTTGTCACGGCCTATTTTCAGCCATTGGGAGTTGAAGAGACTCGCCGCTATGAGCTGCCAAATTTAATGGCTCTAAACTTTGTTCTAAAGCATATTTTAGATGGCGGGGGCAGCCGTTCGCTACGCCTTGACGCCCAGGGCAAAGCACTAGGGCAAGCACTCCTTGATATGCCACTATTGATTTCTCAGGAGGAGTGGCAGCATGTTAAACAGCTCTCGCCCTTGCAAAAGAGCGAGTTAATAACTGTCGATTCACCCCATCCAGCCTATTGTGTTGTCACACTCAACCGTTCCGACAAGCGCAACGCTCTCAACCAAGAGCTAGTAGAGGCACTTTCTTTGAAAATAGAAGAGCTCAATAACTCTTCGCAATATCGTGTCATTGTATTAAAGGGAGCGGGCTCAATTTTTTGTTCATGGATGGATTTGCAGGCAGTTGCAGATGAAGAGGGGGGATCGCTGATGGCGCGCCTACTTGTCAGACTGTTTACTGCCATTTACAACTCTCCCCATGTCACAATCGCAGCAGTGCATGGAGCTGTTTTAGCAGGTGGTGTCGGCCTGATAGCGGCTGCAGATTTCGTTGTGGCGGCTAGCAACACGCGCTTTGCTTTGCCAGAGACTAGACGTGGGCTAGTTGCGGCGCAAGTGATGACATTACTCATGCGTCAGATAGCTCCTCGTTTTATTAAAGAGATGGTTTTAACTGGAGAGCCAGTTGATGCTGCCTGGGCCAAGCAGACAGGCTTGATCAATCGCGTTGTTGAAGAGGGAGAGTTGATGCAGGAGGTTGAAAAGCTGGTGTTAAGCATCATTCAAGGAGGCGAGGAGGCTGTCGCAGAGACAAAAGCCTTTTGTGATTATATCTACCCCTCTCCCTTTACAAGTGATTTAGAGCGTGCTCAAGCCTGCTTAATTCAGCGACGGCAAAGCTTGGAAGCTCAAGAGGGGATCAGCGCTTTTCTAGAAAAGCGCCTGCCTAACTGGCTACATACCTCTTTAAATCAATCTAAAGAATAACCGAAACCTTGTTGAAAATGGCTGACTAAAATAGGCATTTGGGCAGGATGAGCTCCCAATGGCAACAGGAAACTGAAAATGAACAGAAAAAGAAACCTTTGGCAGAAGCGGTGAAGCATAAATCAACTCTTTCCTTAGATGGTTCTACTTAACGGGGTAGCCTAACGCTTGTTGATACTCTCCCCATAAGTGGTAGAAGGTGGCAAGCTGGTTGGAGTCAAAGCGCTCTTCCCACTCTCCTATCTGCCCTTTGCGGAAAGTCCAAGAGATATGGGTTTCATCTTCGTTTCCAAATAGCTGCTCTTGCACCTGATATAACTCTTTCTTACTTAGCTTGACGCCCAGTTTATGAGCGAGAGATTTTATCGTTTGCCTTTGAATGGCGTCGCTGCCGCCACCTTTAGCTCCAACGAGATCTTCAAAACGGCAAACGAAGGCATTCGGATGTTTCATCCACTCAATTGTTTTTTGGAAGCTGACCTCTAGTGCATCATGCATCCAGTTGTCACCTGTTAATAAAGTGTTGAGCCGCTCTTCAAATGAGGCCTCTTTTCCTAATAAATCTGTGAGCTCATGATCAAAGAAGTAAACAGCAGATACTAAGACATCACGGAGATCGCGAATTTGCAAAATCACAAGCTTCTCCGGATAATCCTGAGCAAAACGCTCCATCAATCGAATGTTTCGGTAAGGATGGTTGCAATAGTATCGCTTTTGCTCGGGCATAGAGAGCATCTCTTGTTTAAAATCGCGATATGCCCCCATGCCTTTCTCATAATATGTTTGGAAATAGTGATATTTCCGATCGGTTAGAAGAAAGAGGAGTTTATTGATTAGATGCGTTCCCGACTTTGGAATGGAGAGGAGATAAAAGTCTCTAGGAGTTGCTGCTCGAGGAGAGAGTGTTTCGTTAGCAGGTAAGAGAGTGGCAGCACAGAAAAATAAGAGCATTCCAAATAGTAAAGGCAGGCGCATTGGTTTTATCTCTCCTATCTAGTTTATTAAGCTTCCCTTATTGGCGCAGGCTAAAGAGGTAATTGCAAAATTGTTGTCTTATGAGGCCCAATGCACAT
>CAZZJE010000104.1:0-8582 GCA_964654295.1 uncultured bacterium
CTCTGTGTTGCATCAATAAAAGTAACTTTTTGTTAGGTAACTGAACGATTACAAAGGGACAAAAAGACTCTAGTTTTCCGATGATACTTTTGTCTTTGAAGTCCCTTGTTTTCTCGATGATGCCGGCTGTTTGGCCTCATAAGAACAACAAGTTGTGGACAAGTAGACTTTGTCTACTCGTCCATTTATTCTATTATCCAGTCTGCTTACTTGTTCTTATCATCGTCGATGATTTCAACTTCGGCATCTTGAATATCGTCGCCGCCTTTGGATGAGCTTCCGGTGGAGCGAGCGCCTTCTGAGAAAGAGGAAGCACTTGGGTTTTCTTGGAAACCGCCCGGCTGCCCCTCATGGACATTTCCTCCAGCTTTAGAAATTGCTTCTCCGATGTGCTGCATATGCTCTTCTAAAGCAGCTTTTGCTTTTTGAATCGCTCCCAGATCTTGTCCCTCTAAAGCTTTTTTCAAGGCATCGATATGTTTCTGGACATCGTCTGCAACTTGCTGAGGAATCTTATCTTTGTAGTCACGTAAGGCCTTTTCTGCTCGGAAAGCAACGCCATCGGCTTCGTTGCGCTGTTCCACCGCTTCGCGTCTCTTACGATCCTCTTCGGCATGATCCTCTGCATCTCTAAGCATACGGTCGATGTCGCCTTCCGTTAAACCCGATTTGGCTTGAATGCGGATGCTCTGCTTTTTGCCAGTGGCTTTGTCGGAAGCAGAGACGTGCAAGATCCCGTCGGCATCAATATCGAAAGCAACTTCAATCTGCGGCATTCCTCTTGGAGAAGGAGGGATGTCAGCTAAGTCAAAGCGGCCGATCTCCTTGTTATCGTCTGCCATTTTGCGTTCCCCTTGCAAGACACGGATTGTGACTGCAGGCTGGTTGTCGCTGGCAGTGGAGAAGACTTGCTTTTTGGATGTCGGGATTGTTGTGTTGCGCTCGACTAAAGGTGTCATGACACCACCCAATGTTTCGATTCCCAAAGTTAATGGGATCACATCGAGTAGCAAGACATCTTTGACATCGCCTGTTAGGACGCCACCCTGGATAGCAGCTCCAACGGCAACAACTTCGTCTGGGTTAACCCCTTTATGGCCTTCCCGTCCAAAAATCGTTTTTACGATCTCTTGGACAGCTGGCATGCGTGTCATTCCACCGACGAGGATGACCTCACCAATTTGATCTTTCGTAATACCGGCATCTTTCAATGCTTTTAAACATGGTTCACGGGTGCGTTCGATTAAGTCTGCTGTCAAGCTTTCGAGTTTAGCACGTGTCAATGTTAACGCTAAGTGCTTAGGTCCACTGGCATCCATTGTGATAAATGGCTGGTTGATCTCTGTGGATAGTGTTCCAGAGAGCTCAATCTTGGCCTTTTCAGCTGCATCACGTAAGCGCTGTAGCGCCATTTTGTCATTGCGTAGATCAATGCCATTTTCTTTCTTGAACTCTTCTAACATCCAATTCAAGATGCGATTATCGAAGTCATCGCCACCTAAGTGGGTGTCTCCATTTGTCGCCAACACTTCAAAGACGCCATCGCCAATTTCTAAGATAGAAATATCAAATGTTCCACCACCTAAGTCAAAGACAGCAATCTTCTTGTCAGTCTTCTCTTTCTCTAAACCATAAGCTAATGCAGCAGCAGTCGGTTCTGGAATGATACGTTTGACGTCGAGACCTGCAATGCGGCCCGCATCTTTTGTCGACTGACGTTGGGAGTCGTTAAAGTAAGCTGGAACGGTGATGACCGCTTCAGTCACCTTTTCTCCCAAGTAGGCTTCAGCTGTCTCTTTCATCTTAACTAAAATTTGAGCAGCCACTTCTTCCGGCGTTACCTGCTTGCCCAGCACTTCAAAAATGGCGTTGCCACCTGCACCTTCGACCACTTTGTAGGGGACGATAGCTGTTTCAGAAGAGACTTCGTTTCCTTTACGCCCAATAAAGCGCTTAGACGAGGTAATTGTATTTTCTGGATTTGTTACAGCCTGACGTTTAGCTGGAATCCCTACTAAACGCTCTCCATTGGGCTTATAGGCAACAACTGAAGGTGTTGTGCGCGTGCCTTCAGCAGAAGCGATCACTTTAGGTGTTCCCCCTTCCATCACTGCGACGCAAGAGTTAGTTGTTCCTAAGTCAATCCCAATGATTTTTCCACGTTGCTTTTCTTGACTCATGATGTTCTCCTATAAACAATCAATCACTTGAATAGATATTAACCTAAAAATCAGGTTATTAGCTCAAGAGGGAGAGTTGTTCTCGCGGTCTTGAGTTTGCGGCTCCTCTTTTGCAGCCAAAGGGGCTTTAGCGACGATGACACGGGCGGGTCTAAGAGGAATGCCATCAATAGCATAGCCCTTTAATGTCTCTTCAATCACAGTGTCTGGTGCTTGTCTGTTTGTGTAGACAACATCGACAGCTTCATGTCGATGCGGATCGAAATGTTGTCCTACAGACTCATACGCTTCTACCCTTTGGCTAGAGAGGACGTTTTTGAACTGGGTCAAGATCATCAAGAAGCCATGCGCCCAATTTTTGACTTCCTCAGATCCCTGGTTTGTAAATTTAAGAGCATTCTCCAAATGGTCAATGGGCTGGAGAAAGTCAAGCACAAGGTCGCGCTTGGCATATTCAATGCTCTCTTGCTTATCTTTCTGCATTCGCTTGCGCACATTTTCAGTCTCCGCCAGCAGACGCAGATACTTGTCTTTGTATTCTCTACACTGAGCCATCTCTTCCCGTAACCGTTGCACCTCCATTTCAGAAGCAGTAAACGATTCAAGTTTTTGTTCTGGCAGGTCATTTTCGAGAGGAGTAATGCTCTCAGGTGGAATCGTGCTATCAGATTCAAGATCGCCCATGGTTATTCCTTCTGTAAGTGGCATTAAACACGCTTATCTTCAATGAGAATTAAGGGTGTTTGGCCTAATAATTGCCGCTCATTCATCTCCAACTGAGGAGGTTGTTGAAGAGGAAAGCGGAAAGATAGTTTGTATTTATAAATATTGTGGCTTAAGGCTTCGCTTATGCTCTTGGAAAAGTTTTGTAAGATTGCAAAGAGCATGTGATAGTCACACCGTTGCGAAGAGAGTAGACCGATAGTGCCTACAGGCGCTGGTCCTACATAGTAGGGGATAGTCAGTAGGCTGCAGAAAGGTGGTTGTGGAGAAAAAGCTTTTAAATCTTCTCCAATCCAGCATTGTAATTGGTTTGCCTGAAGACTTTGCTGGATAATTTTACGCAAACTCTGTCCATTTTCAAATAGTCCTAGGGCCCGGCTCATCAATTCTGTTTCATGAAAATCGGGATGTTGCAGGAGCTGGGAAAAGCCGGTACGAATAAGGTCTTCTTCATAAAACTGAGAATAGTTAACAACGTAGCGAATCATCAGCTCATGATAGAGCTGATTAGCTAAACACTCCTCTTCAATTGTTAAATTCTCAGGCCGCTCCAGCTGGGTTAGCCGCCATTTAAAAAAGGCTTCCATCCGTTTTGCGGAGAGAGCACTTAATTTGTAAGGAAGCTGTAGCACTTCACTGCGCACGAGTCCAAAGTCTGTGAGAATAACGCCTAAGCAGCGTTCGGCATCTAACGGCATTAATTTGAGATCGGTGACAAAATCTTGATCGAAGCGAGGCAGAGATAAGAAAATTGCTCCGTGGCAAATATGGCTAATTAATTCTGCTCCCTGCTGCAGAAAATTGACGACATCTCGTCCTTCCCAGCAGCGCAGACGCTCACATGCCTGCTGTACCTCTAATGGAATTTCCCGCTCAATTGGCTCTTTGATGTAGAGTCGATAAGCCTTTTCTGTGGGTAATCGGCCGCCAGAAGAGTGCTGCTGGCAGAGATAGCCCTCTTCTTCTAAATGCGAAAAATAGTTGCGGATGGTGGCTGAGCTAAACATTTCAAAGCCAGCTTCTTGCAAGGTATGCGAGCCTACGGGGCGTCCAGTTTGCAAATAGTGTTCGACAAGGCCTATGAGGATTTGGCGCTCACGCTCTTGCTTATTGCCACGCTTTCTTTTATTTGAGGGGCGCATCATATGATTCATCCTGCCTAGATTACTCCCTTCTAGCTCGAAAATAATTATAAGATTAAAAAAGTAAAGTTGTCAATCGAATTTAGCGCTTGACTCTCTTGAGTGCTAAGTTTTTTGCAGCTTTCTAGTTGCATCCCACTAAAGAGAGTGCTAGATTCCAAATCTGAGCTGGAGAGGTATGGATAATGTCCCGAATTAATCCCTTTAGATTTGGCTTTTCAAGAACTATTCTCGGTTTGCCACAGAAACTGCTGCTCGCCCTATTCCTTCTCCTTCTCCCATTCCTCTGGCTCTCGATCCTCATTACATTCGATTACCAGAAAAGAAGTCATGAATGGCGTCAAGCTGTCCAAATTCTCTATTACCGAGGAGCTCTTCATCATCTCATTACAGCTCTTTGGCTAGAGGCTCAAGATGAAGGGTCTTTGCATGAGGTGCAACAAGCGTTTCGAGAGCTCTCCAAATGGGAGCTTTCGACTTTAGCGCCGCAGCTGAATGACATTAGTTCAACAAACATCTTCCTCTCTCCTTTGCGAGAAGAGTGGCAAAACTTACACAACAAGAGTCTATTTTATACGGAGGAGCAGAAAAAGCAAGCCTACCGAGATTTGATCAAACCTCTGCTTGATCAAATGAACTTATTAGAGCCCTTATTTCTTATTGACCGTGGCAACTTATCCGAAAGCGTTTTTATTTTAAGGGAGAGTGATCCTTTAAATTTTTTGCGTCTTAATGAGGGAACCGAGCTGTCGAATCAATTATTAATGAAAGGGGATTTTGTAGCTCCTCATAAAGTCCTGTGGATACAGCAGCAAGCCATGGAGATCAACGATGCGGCGCAGAAGAGAGTAAAATTTGTTGAAACAAATAGTCTCCATTTTCGATTAATAGAGTCCTTGCACTTTTACGCGCATACCTTAGATGCTTTTGGAAAAAAGCTGCAATCGACACCAAAAGCAGATCAGGCGACCATATTTTTTCAATCCTGGCCTTCGCTGCTGCCTCCCTGGCGGCATGCTGAACAGCTGCTGGTGGAGTGGATTGAATCCAAGATGAATGACAATCTAAGCCATTGGCGCGAAATAGGGTGGACTACCTTAGGTTTAACCTTATTAACCCTATCCATCGTTATTTTCCTTTTTTATCAACTTTGGCAGCGTCTAAAAAAAATGGTGGTGCAGTTAGAGGAGTTAGTAAAAGGCAATGCGAATATCCGCCTATCCGAAGAGTCGGCAGATGAACTAGGCTATCTGGGGCAATTAATGAATCAAATGATTGAAGAGAAGCAGCAGGTTCAACAGCAGAGTCAAGCTCTAGTGAACCACCTGACTCATTCAACTAAAGCCTTTGTGGAGACAGTTGCTTTGCAGAGAGGAAACTTGCTGCAGCAAGAGCAAATTGCTAAGCAGGTCGGTTTAGCGGCTGAAGAGATAGGTGCTAAAACACGCGAACTCATTTTATCAACCAGCCACTTAAGCCAAGTGATTCAAGAGGCCTCCTCTTTAGCCATCAATGAACGCCAAGAGTTAACCGATCTGGAATTAATTATTGGTAAACTTCTAGAGGCGTCAAAGGGGATTGCAAATCTACTGCAGCATTTAAACCAAGAAACGATTGAAGTTTCCACTGTCACAACTTCTTTAGTGACACTAACGGATCAAAGTTATCTTCTGGCTCTTAATACTTCTTTAGAAGCCTCTAGAAGTACAGATGTCTCCAACGGGTTTGCTGTCATTGCTCAAGAGATTCATCGTCTGGCTGACCAAGCCTCTGTCGTTACGTTAGAAATTGAGCGTCGTTTTAAGTCGATGACAGAGACCTTTGTCAATAATTCTCAGCAAATTGAGGGCTTCTCAGGAGATATCAGCGCTGGAGAAGCCCACTCTGTACGTGTAAGAGAGCGCTTATCCCAGCTGCTAGATAAAGTGCAGTTTATTGGAGGCACATTCGAACGCTTGCAATCGGGATTTCAGCAGCAGGTAACAGATGCAGAGGCGATAGGTAAGATGGCTCAGACATTAACGCAAGTCACGCAGCAAGCACTCAAACTGTTGCATCAGTGGCAAGAGACAATTCAAGAGTTTTCAACCAACTTACAGCAGCTGCAGAAATAACCTCTCGTGCCCAGTACCCACAATAATTTTTCGTGCCCAGTACCCATAATAACTTTTCGTGCCCAGTACCCATAATAACTTTTCGTGCCCGTGTGCGTGCCCGTGCCCTTGCCCGAATAAAATAAATAAATCAGATCTACCTTGCTAACCGTTCTCTTTTAAGCTTATTGTGCCAGTGAAAGAATTGGAAATTAAACGGATAGCAAAGACAGTCGGATTTTTTGATGATTTTATTTGGGCACGGGCACGGGCACGCACACG
Organism: uncultured bacterium; assembly: GCA_964654295.1. Classification (GTDB taxonomy): domain Bacteria; phylum Chlamydiota; class Chlamydiia; order Chlamydiales; family JABDDJ01; genus CAZZJE01. The sequence goes on from CAZZJE010000104.1 coordinate 6,421, forward strand.
GGCACGAGGATAGCAAAGACAGTCGGGTTTTTTGATGATTTTATTTGGGCAACGGTAAGCAAATGCCTACAGATTCCTTAGAACATCCTCTTCTAGCAATAAGGGGTAAATATCGACAATCGAAGGCATCCAGATAAGGCCGCGTTTATAGACGATCTGAGCAGCTAAATGGCAAGAGATAATTGCCTTTTTGTGGTGTTCCGGAATCTCTTTTAACAAAAGATGCTGAAATTCTTCTCGCAGAGTAGGTAAGGCGTAATCCAAAAAGCACTGAAGAAGAGGAGATTGAGAATCTTTTCCCAGGTTGAGAGTGTCGAAGAAATCGAGCAATTCATAGGTAAATTTATTGATGCGTGCAGAAATTTGATCGGAGATGTCAGTTAAGCGCTCACCAGTCTCTTCATGAGTACGCAGCAGTAAGCTAGCTTCGGAAGCTGCGCAACTTCTTAAACGCTCTAAAATTTCACTGACAAGCTGCTCCTTGCGTTCAACAAGCAGCTCTTCTCCCAACGCCAGTCCGCTTAGAATTTCAAAAGAGGAGCAGATGACACCCGTTTTATTGGCAGAGCTATCTTTAACGATTAAAACTCCCAAATCTTCTAAAGCATGGCGAGCGTCATTATCTAAATATAAATTGGCTCCTTCAATGATCGCTTTCGCTGTTGGCTTACCTGTCTCATCTAAAAAATCTTTCCAATTCGAAGCGTTGAGAGTCCGTGGGCGCCCGCCGCCCGGAATAAAGATGTCAGTTTTAACGCTGTGGACATTATTTCTAAATAGGTAGTTCATATCGCTACCCGACAGCCAATCTTCAATCACATGACCCTCTTTTTTGCGCCAACAGAGGGTATGTTGGACAAGTGTACTTTGGCTGCGGCGTGTGGCACGGTCGACTAAAAATCCGTTGTCATGCAGTTCAGATGGCGGGTAGAAGCGAATCGGTTTGGTTTCATTAAACATTTTACCCAAAATCTCTAAGTTAAGTCCTTCCGGATCGTAAATTGTTCCTGAAACATCTGTTAAAGCAAGCAGTTTTGCTGTCTTGGGGTAGTATTGCAGAAGATTTTTAATCTCATTGCCTGCGACATCTCCATCGGGGCCGCCTGAGACTTTGACGGTAAAGATATCTTTTTCAGGGTTAATCCCTAAATACCTTAGCACAGCATCTGCATAGACATTGACTCCAAGAGAGGTTACCCCATAATGCTTGTGGTTAATTCCTGTTGTTGGGCTGCCCGAGATAAAAAAGCCGCCTGCTTTATAGCCAACCCGTTTGCTTAAATCTGCTATCCAGACAATCATATGATCATGCATATTTTCGTCAGGTCCAAGATAGATATATTCGGGTCTTTTCCAATAGTCGACAATGTATTTAGCTCTTAAACGTCCATCTGGATCGCAATTGATAATCGTTAAAAAAGACTCAACATAGGCACGTTGCGCTTGATACAGAAACTCGATTCGCTGCTCTTGACGAAACTCTTCTAGTAATTTCTCTGTCTCTTCGGCCGGCTTTTCTGAATCTTGCAGCTCTTTGGCTAGGATATGTGCTTCTGATTCTAACTGTTCAAATGGTGTGAGAAAAATGACCCCTTTAGCACCTCCTTCAGGAATGTCTTTGTTTTTTTTGTGCTGGGTGTAAGCGAGTCCATAGCACTCTGTAAAGACGTTGTTGCGTTCGAACTGCATCTTTTCGCGCTGGTCAGGATAGACAGTTCGTAGACCGCCTCTTGCTAGATCTTTGAAACGAATATGGAATCCAAAGAAGTGCATTCCTTTAAAGAAGAAGATGGCATAAGGAAGCTCAGGGAACTTTTTGCTGCGTTCGAAAGGAAAAGGAATCTCATCGAGATATTTGGGGTCAAGACGAAATGCAACGGCTGTGTAGTTGAGACGGAAATAGTTTGTTTTTAAAGCATAATAGACAAAGTTGGCAGCCATGCGTAAGATCGTTCTTCGGCGCGCATCGAGCTCCTCTTGACCTGTATCTAATTTGTTAATACTGGTCAGTAGCTGGGCATGCACTTTTTTGTAGGCTTCATAGTTGGTGTGCCACGGATCAAATTTATAAGCAAAGTCTTAAAATTTTAGATTTGTATTCTAGTGTTGTGTTCTGATTTCATATTTTTTATTTTCTTTTGTATTGTTATTGTTTTGTATAT
>CAZZJE010000105.1:0-8438 GCA_964654295.1 uncultured bacterium
TCAGCTTTGCTCAGAATAATCCCTTTACTCCCGCTATCACTCTGGCTAATAGCTCTGGAACCGGAACCATTTCAAACGACGATACAGCCACCATATCGATTAGCAATCCGACAGTGACAGAAGGGGGCGTCCTAGATTATGTTGTCACGATGAGTCAGCCGGCTCAAGAGGCTGTGACATTAAACTACACCCTCACTGGCATTACCGCTTCAGCTGGTGATTATAGCGATTCAAGTGGAACAGTGACCTTTAACCCTGGCGATACCGTTGCTCATATCTTTGTTCAAACAACCCAAGATTCTGTTGTAGAGACAAATGAAACTTTGGATGTTAATTTAAGCTTTGCTCAAGGACACCCTTTTAATTCAGATATTGCATTATCGAATAGTTCGGCTACAGGCACAATTGTTAATGATGATAGCTCAACAGTCACAATTAGCAATCCGACTGTAGCAGAAGGAGGAGTTTTAGATTTTGCTGTGACTTTATCCCAGCCATTCCAAGACACGCTTACATTGACTTATGATATCAGTAATATCACTGCTTCATTGAACGATTATACAGATATGACAGGCGGCACGTTGACCTTTGCTCCTGGAGAGACAACAGCGCATATCCTTATTCAAACAATTCAAGATAATACTTCTGAGGGAAATGAAACAATCGCTGTCGATCTGCACGTTGCTGCAGATTCTACTTCGTGGTCTCCTTTGATCTCTCTACCCTCTTCAGCTATAGGCACCATTACTAATGACGATAGCATTGTAATCTCCATCAATGCTCCCACTGTTACAGAAGGTGGTGTTCTTGATTTTACTCTAACACTTAGCAGTCCATATGAACAGACGATTACCTTAACCTATCTTTTAAATGATATTACCACTGCACCAAATGACTACAGTGATTTAGGTAATGGCACCATTACCATTGCAGCTGGCGACTTAACAGCTCACATCTATATTCAAACTAATCAAGATAATGTTGTAGAGGCTGATGAACAGCTGGGGCTTACTTTAGGGTTTGATCCTAACAGCCATTCCAATGCCGATATTACTCTTCCAGCGACAACAAATGGAACAATTACTAATGACGATACAACCGTCGTTACGATCAGCAATCCGAAGGTAACTGAAGGAGGAGTGTTAACATTCCAAATCACTTTAAGCAACCCTGTTCAAGATCCTTTTGTTGTTAATTGGTCAACTGCAAATATCACAACAGACTCTACTGACTATCAGGCTGCATCAGGAGCGATTACCTTTGGCTCAGGTGAAATGTCAAAAGAGATATCAGTACAAACGAATTTAAATCCAAAAGCAGAGTCAGTTCAAACAATGCAAATTGCAATGGCTTTAGACTCTGGATCTAATCTATCAGCTATCTCTATCGATCATAATTCAGGTATTGGCACAATCACAGATGTCGATCAATCGAACCTACCGCCTCCCGACAACCCACCACCTACACCTCCTACGCTACCTACTGACTCTTCGACTACTTCAAACAATAGCCCAAATGTTGAACAAGCAAAAGCAGCAACAAATGGAGACGTGCCAGTGAGCAATGGAGCCGTGTCTCCTTCAACCCATCCGGTTACAAGTCCAACAAATAGCGATTCTCAATCGAGTCAAGTCACATTGCCAACAGGTCTCTCTTCTCAATCAGCACCTAACCACTCTTCTGAATCTGCTTTGGCTCAAAGTAGAGGATTGATCGTTTCCTCCTCGCATCTCTCCTCAGTCACTGGGTCAACAGAATTTGCCTATGTGATTACATCATCGAATAGTTCCTCTTCTTCTGCCCAGACAGAGGAAATCCATGTTTCTTCTATGAATTTAATGATGCATCATGAGAATTTGCCTGCAATTGTATCGATGTATAGCCAGCTGCTTCTCCTTTCGGCTATCTCCTCTCCACAAAGCTTAGGAGCCTTTAAAACTGTCTTTACGCCTGATATCCGTGGTTCATTTTTTAACCCAACTAAACTCTCTCCAACTCTTTCAACTTCGGCTTTAACAGTTCAGGCACCGCAGCAAATGGCTACCTATCAGTCGATGATAGACATTGATTTAGAAGAGCAGCTACTGGTATCCGTTTCTAATCCTGAAGTAGAAGTTTTAAGTAGTGGAGAACAAGAGATAGTTTTTATTGTTAGCATTAGCAGCAACCTCGACAAGAGTGCCAGCATTCATTATATGATTATTCACGAAGATGCAGAGCTGATAGAGCCCAAAGTTTTACAAGAGGGAGACCTGCGGTTCATGCCTGGTCAGCTTCAAAATCGTATTGCAATAGATATTGACACTCCTATCAAGGATGAGGATCTTTCTCAATATCGTGCGCTCCTCTCTTCAAATGATTTTGATTCGATCATCCATCCGTTTTTACATAAAAAAGCGGGATAAAAAAATTTTTTAGCCAAAAGTCGTTGCAATCTCTCGGATTCTTTGTTAATAGCTTGTAAATTGAATAATTTACTCACTATTAATTATGACTGCCACGCAACCAGTTCCACCATCTCAACAACTTGCAGCAATTAATCGCCTTGTATTGAAGGCGTTTAGATGCAAGACACGTCAAGAATTAACATTTGTTATTCTAAATGACACCTTTTATTCCTTGCCTTATGAACGCGCCTTTTTATGGGATTGGCGCTACCATGAGCCTAAGCTGCTAGGAGTATCAGGGCAAATTTCGTTTGAAATGGAGGCCGATTTAATTGAAGAGCGGCAATATTTAGTGACCCATTTAAAAGATCCGCAAACTGAGCAGCATTTGCATGCTGACAGTTTTTCTAACAGCGAAGAGCAGTGGCAGCAGCTGCAAAATCGGTTAAAAATGGAAGTGTTATGGCTGCCGATTAAAAATGAGGAGGGGCTGATATTAGGCCTATGGCTAGAGAGGTGGCAAGCGCCTGCTGAGCAAGCTTTTTCTCAGGAGAATGTCGACCTCGTGCGGGCTGGGCTGTTACCCGGATATGCCACTGCCTGGGCTAAGATGGCTCCTCTGGTTTCCCCACACCTCTTTTCACGCCTATGGGCGCGTTGGCCGCTTGTTCTCTTAACGCTCTTTGCCTTGCTGCTAATCATCCGCGTCCCTTTACGGGTTGTTGCTCCTTTTGAAGTCGTTCCCAAAGATCCCTATTATATCACTGCTCCCTTAGATGGGATTGTCGATGAGATTGTTGTACAGCCGGGAGAGATTGTGACTAAAGGCGCTCCTCTTGTTGAATATGACAAGCGCGTACCGATGCATGAGCTTAAAGTTGCTCAAAAAGAGGTTGCACAGGCGCAATCTGAGCTCGATCGAGCCATGACCTTAGGTCTTAAAGAGCGCTCCTCTCTCGTAGAGACAACCACGTTACAGCTTAAGCTAGAAAAAGCCAAAGTTCAACTCGTCTTAGCCGAACAACAGAGCCACAAGCTAACACTCAAAGCTCCTATTCCAGGCGTTGTGATCTTAGATAATGCCGACGAGTGGCGTGGTAAACCTGTTAAAGTGGGAGAAAGAATCCTGGTCATCAGCGATCCCTCGCAAACAGAACTTCGTATCTGGATTCCAGAAAATGATAATATCCCGTTTGATCTGGATGAACCAATCTCAGTCTTTTTCAATATCTCTCCCGCACAGACCTATTATGCCACCATTCGCTATATTGCCAATGAAAGCCGTCTTAGTGACCGCCAGATTCCAGGGTTTGAAGCGGAAGCAGAATGGGTAGAGACGCCTCCCATTGCTAAATTAGGCCTAAAAGGAACAGCGATTATTTATGGAGAACGTGTCTCTTTGGGATATCTTCTGATACGTAAACCTTGGGCCTATGTAAGACAACTGTTGGGCATCTAGATGTTATTGGATCTCTTCTATTTACTCGTGATAAGCAATCTATGAAACTGCAACGTCTAATATTAAGCTGTTGCCTAGCAGCAGTGTTTACAGCTTGTGTGCGACAGCCCGATCTTCCCGTGGAACATCAGAGGGAAATTAACGCCCAAAATGATTTTGCAGTTCTTTTTCCTGACGATCAGATTTCTTGCCAAGAGCTAACTTTGGCTGATGTCATCGAAATTGCCCTAAGTCGCAACTTGGATTTAAAAGTCAAAGCTTTTGAATATGAAGTGCAATATGAGACATCGACTGGCGAATGCTTAAAGATGCTGCCCAATTTGATCGCCAATGCCGAAACCTATTACCGCAATCGCAATACAGGATCTTTTTCAGAATCTCTAGATCCCAACCGCCCACCCGCTCCACCAAGCATCTCTTCCGAGCAGAGAGCCGGGCGAAGTGACATCTCTCTGATCTGGAACCTTCTCGACTTTGGCCTCTCCTACTTTCGAGCACGCCAAGAGCGAAACAAAGCCTACATCTTGCAGCTTGAATATGAACGCCTCAGACAAAATTTAATTGTCGATGTCACTCGGCAATATTGGCGTGCCATAGCTGCCCGTAAAGCACGTGATGAAAACAGCCGTTTAAAGGTCAAGGCAGAGAGTCAGATTACCATCTATGATCAACTAATCGAAAAGAGGATATTACCCAAGATCTTAGCTCTGCGAGGACAAAATCAGCTGATCAATATGCAGATTGAGCTGCAAACGTACGATCGAGAATACCACACCGCGATGTCTGCTTTAGCGAGCGCAATGGGTCTTCATCCCTGCACCCAATTTGAGTTAATCGAAGAGGAATCTCTTCAGCCACCTCCTCGAATTTATCCCTCATGCTATCTGGATGAGTTAGCTCTACTTAATCGACCAGAGCTTTATGTCGGAGACACTCAAGTACGCATTATGGCAGATGAAATAAAAATTGCGATTCTTCAGATGCTGCCAGGCGTTGAGTTTTATGGAACAAGCTATTATGACAGCAACCGCTTTTTGATCTATAACTACTGGCAGCAGATTGGCTTAAGAGCCTCCTGGAACCTTTTAGCTTGGCCTAGACACATATCAGATAGCAAGACGGCACTCTATCGAAAAGATTTAGCTAGGGAAAACCGGCTTGCTGTCTCTTTGGGCGTGTTAACTCAGCTTCACCTGGCACTTCTAACCTATGCAGATACCTTAGAAACCTATGAACTCTACGCTCACCTACGCGATGTCAATCGCCAACTGCTGGCTACAGCCAGAAAAGAGACTCGCTATGGGAAAATGCACGAAGCAGATTTAATTAAATATGAGACAGAGTCGGCGATCTCAGAGGTAGATGCGTTAAAGGCTTATGGAGAGCTGCAGGTCGCCATTGAACAGATCAATAACGCCCTCGGCATTCCCTTTTATTTTAACCGCTATGGCCTAAATGTTCCTGTACCTAGTTATGATGAACCTGCGATCTCTCTCTCTCCTCAAAATCCTTCTAGTCCACTTTATAACACCAGTGCACTTCTAAACGGCTCTTCAAACTTAACCCCACCTCCTCCAAGATTCTATCCTAATCGCTATCGAGAGCAGCGTTGGGAGTCAAGCTTTCAGCAAGAGGGCTGGATGCGTCAAAGTATGGGAGAGGGAAGAGGGAGCGCTTACGACGCTGGTCCTAGAGGCAGCCAAGATACGCTTTATTGGATGGTGCAGCCAGGGTATGAGCAGAGGGAAAACCGCGACTGGAGCCTTCCTATTCGCACACCATCCAATACCAATATGCATCAAGATGAGCAGTACGACTGGATGACGTCACCCGGGTTTGGCAATAGCGGCTCGTCGGGACGCTTTAATTCTTATGATGAGAGATAGGGTATTTAAAATGAGGACTCTATGATTATTAACAGCTCTCTATGCCGTTTAATGCTCGTTGCACTTATCCCCTTATTATTAGGGGCAGCAACGGATCCGTCAGAAGATCGAGAGAAGGTAACCATTCCCCCTGAACTTGATATTCCTAATGCGCCGATTGCTCCCGTGCCAGAAAATAAAGTTTTCTATCGAGTCGTCCTAGACCCGCTTTATCGCACACTTCTGTATGCCGAAGTGAATCGTCCTGTAGAAAGAATCTATTTTCGAATGGGAGACTCCTTCCAAAAAGGAGATATCCTTATTCAACTAGATTCGATTGTTTTCCAAGCCAATAGATTAAAAGCTGAGGCGATGCTTGAAAAAGCTCGGACGGAATATGCAGCTAAGCAGCAGCTATTTCGTGATAATGTAGCCTCTCTATTCGAACTAAAAGAGGCTCAAGCAGCAGTTGCAGATGCGGAAGCTGAACTTGCTTTGGCCAATAACAATCTAGACGCCAGTATGATTAAAGCGCCCTACGATGGAAAAGTTGTCGATCTATCGATCGAAGAGCACGAACTCCCCAAAAACGGCAGTGAACTGATTGAGATTGTGAACGATCACATTTTGCTTGCGCGCCTACTTATTCCGTCTAATCTCTTGAGACAGATCCACATTGGAGATCCCCTCGTCATTACAATTCATGAGACGGGAGAGCGGGTAATTGGGTATATCTCACGCATCGGTGCTGTCATTGATCCCTCTAGCTCAACGATTAAAATCGAAGCTCAAATTGATAACCGCTCAGGTCAGTGGCGGGCAGGGATGACTGGCAGCGCAGAACTATCCAAGCCGGAAGAAGAAGAGAGAAGGTAAACATTTTCTCTTAATGAGACTAAGCATAGAACAAAAAATCTCTGATCGATAGAATGCAAAAAAAGGCGAAAGATCTTGACCTTCGAGGGTGTCTTGTGACAATCAGCCTGCGCAAATTTCTCTGCCTCAAATGAAAAAAAAGTTTTTCTGCTTAACAGCCAATTAAAGGATTCGTGTATGAAAAAGCTTGTGAGTCGCTCACTCATCGCTGCAGCAGTCTTCTGCTGGACTGGTCATATGATCGCTGATGCGCCGGCTTGGAGACAAGCTCCCCAGCAGCCTAACTACCAAACAAACCAATCTGCTAATTATCAAAATAATTCAGGCAGGTCTTATCAGGCTGCTCAGCCCAACAGTTCTAATCAGGGACCCTATGTAGAGTATCGTGCGAGTCCAAATGCAGATCCCAATAATCGTGTGGATGTGCAATATCGCACCGCTCAAGATAACCACGGCCAATATAATCAGGGCAATAGCGATCAACACTATCGTTCTGATATGAGAAATACGCCACAGCCTAACCATCAAAACGATTCGAATTACTACCGTCATCATGACTATAATGAAGGCTATCAAGATAGCGATGATCAAGATAGCGATGAAGATGATGATACTTATGCTGAAAACGCCAACCCCTATCATGATCGCACAAGATCTTATGAGCATAGCCCTTATGCGGTTGAAGATGATAACGATGATGACGACTATCCAGCCGATTTCGACGGTCATGGCCAGCAGCAGTCTGCTGCCGATTCAGTGAAGCAGTTGGTGAACACCTTGCGTACACTCAAACTAAAAGGCGATTCTCTCTCGCTGAACTATGAAACAGTAGATGGAAAAACCTTTGAGCTAGACTTACCAAATGTAGATGCTGACCTTAAGTTTGAGCATAACAATGGCAACCATATTGTTCGTGGAACGTTAGATGCCGAAGTCAAAACAGAGCTCTATTCTAAAAAGACAGACACCGTTGAAAATAATACAAATATCCATTTAGAAGGCTCTTTGAGCTTCTCTTCTTGGGAGAGCCTCGAGCGCCTTTCGAACAATTTCTTTGCCCCAGGCGATGCCCACTTAGCCCTCGACCTAACCAAATTTAAATGGTCGAGCGACTATGTTGCCTATGATGGCAAAGGACTCTTCTCTTTTGAACGCAAACAGGACCAGAGCGTTTTCAACTATGTAGAAGATAGCAAAGCATCTTTAACAAGTAAGTATGATGACTTTTTACGTACACTTGTAAAAAATCAGATCTTAGAATCTGATCGTCAAGATTTAAAAGAGCATCTAGATGATTGGCTAGACCTCGTGCCAAAGCCAAGCAAATGGGGCGATATTAAAAATGATCATGATGCTGAGCTAACTTGCAAGTTTGCTCCAAATGGAGATGCTCTTCTCTTTGGCGTCAACGTCAAAAAGAGCCGTTTGACAGTCGGATCCTATGGACTCGATTGGAATATGAACCTCCAATCTAGCCATAACTTCCAAGATACTAATCTAAACTCTCATGTTGTGTTGATGAGCTATAAATCTCTCATTGATGAGTTAGGCAACTATGCAAACCGTTGGATTAACACATCTAACAAGTATGCTAAAGATGAGCATGAAAAGATGCCTTTAGTTGACGATCAAGACAAAAACGAAATCGTTGCCCTATTCAAAAAGCTATCAGCTAATCCAAATAGCGATAGCAAAGATTGGGTGACAGATATTCGTTACAACAACGAAGGCTTGAGAATAGGAACACTCACAGGTGAACAAGCTTCAGCTGAATGGAATAAAGTGTGGGATCGTATCTCCAAAAAATTCCAGCCACACATCCGCGCGGGCACGTGCTCGCCTCCGTTCCCG
>CAZZJE010000106.1:0-8419 GCA_964654295.1 uncultured bacterium
TAGCATAACTAACCTCCAAGTAAAGCTATCCTTATAACGCTTTCAAAAATTCAGAAACACTCTCTTAACTTTAAAAACGTGCGTTTTTTTTAATTGATTACAAAAAATTAATTTAACATATTTTTTAAATTTGTTTATAATTAGCTTAAATGAAGGCAAAGTGGTGGCGATATGGTTAATTTTTCTTCAGATTCTAATTTAGAAGATTTTTCATCTTTTCTATCAAGCTTAGAAGGTTTAAAAAACAATAAAGACATTAATCCACCTACACAAATTGTTCCAAAACAAGAACAAATTATTACTTCTAAAATAGTACATTATATTGCTACTTCAGTTTCTCTGGACAATCGGATTATTGAAAAAATTGATATCGATTATTTGGATAGTGAAGCTAACCCGGAACGGCTAATAGCACTTGCTCATGAAAAGCGCATTGTTATTTTGAAAGGTAAAGAAATTAAAGTTCATCCAGAATGGACGGAAACATTTAAAGAAACAACTGTAATTAACATAAAAAATGATAAGGGCGAAATAAAAGTACTTCGTAATGACATTGTTAATTCTGATTTTATAATAAAAACACAATCTCGTGAGGAAATGCTTGCGATTGCTGTGCTAGTGAATCATGTCGCATTGAAGATTCTTGAAAAAGACAAGAAAAATGATGAAAAAAATGATCAGAAAAACGATTTACTACCTTTAAAAAATACTTTTTCTTATAAAAAAAGAAATCATAAAATTGATTCGGAATCAAACAAAGAGAATAAAATACACAACAAAAAAGATAAAAACAACGAAGAGAAAGCATCTAAATTAGCATCAAAATTATCGCAAGAAAACACTATAAGTGAACATTCAACAGAAGAGAAGTGGCAAAAACAATTAGAAGAAACAATAAAGTTATATCGTCGAATTATTATAAAAGAAGTTTTAAGATTTGAGTCAAAACAAGAAAATGTAAAAGAAGATTATATTAAGACAAGTATAGTTGTATCTGATACACTAAAAAAAAGATTGGCGAGAGATTAGATAAGATCAGTTGCTGAATATAATTTTAAATCTCCAAAGCGCTTACATCAATTAATCAGTTAGAAGTCTGATGACCATTATCTTAAGCCTTCGCTCCACATGTTCTTTAATCTCAGCACGTAAAGGAGTTTCAACGTTTATAATAATGTGGATCGCCGTTTGGATAATTAGCACTGCAGTCTATCAATTTCGTGTTAGCATCAAATTCTCGTCGACGTTTCTCTTTTGCTATGCGAGCTTCTTCTTGAAGCTTATTCATATCCAAAATTTCGATTCTATCTGGTTCCATGAATCCAGGATTACCTTGTAAAATTTTCTCTCTGGCCTCATCTACGAACTCTCCATAACTCCAATATCTCGAATCTCCTGGTCTTGTTAAAATATAAGCTAACGCCCCATCTTTACAATTAACTGAGTAGATAATGAATTGATTACCTAACTTACGAGATAAGTGTTTCGGATCCGAATTAACATATCCTAGTTGTATTTGAATATTATCATAAGTAAAAGGCTTTTCAGACAAATAAGGCTCAAGAACTTTAATTCTCTTGGAAAGATTGTCTATTAAATCAAGCATCGTGTAGCGACAACGTGCTATATCTACGACCTGTTTTCCTCGGACATCAAAAAAAAATGCTTTTAATCTGTTATTCCATCCGTCAATCAATTCGAGTCCGAAAAGATTATATTTTTGTTTTGCAAGACACCAAAAATTATTTATAATGCAGTCATTTAAATAAATAACTTCTGGCGAATGAATATCTCTAATTTCAGCTTCTAAACAGTTCACAAAACTGACAAATACAATTAAAAATATTTTGAATTTCATATTAATCCTGAATCTCTTCTTCGAGCGTTTCGATATGTATCTCCTAAAAAGGGATGATCTCTAAATATAGGTCCATTCGATTGAAGAATCGTTGCTTGTTTAGTTGCATGTCCATATATAACACCTAGAGGGTCAGCAATAAAAGGAACTGGATCTCGAATACTTATATAATTTCTAGCCTCTTTTACCCCTGTATTATGTTGAAAAATCATTTTTGCTGAGCCAAAAGTTGCTACGCTAATTTGTTTTTTTAGTTCTGGATTAATGTATTGTAAAGCACGGTACAATACAAGGCCTCCTTGGCTATGAGCATATAAATAGAGAGTTTCGTGTCCACGTCCAAGGCTGTGCATTTGCTCAAACATGACATTAATTCCCTGCACAGCCGCTTTGACAGAATTAGTTTCTACTCCTAATATTTGCATAAATACTTCAAATAAATCTCCCATAAAGCCATGAGAGGCATTGTGCACCATCAACCCAGAACCACCAAAATCATCTAAAATGTCCTTATAATTTTCGTAGCAACTATTCCAATCATTGCACATGCCATTGATAAATCCAGTAAATTGCTTTTTCGCAAGAAATGCTTCTCCATGATCATACATTTGCCACGACGAGTGTTCCCTTCTATAGTCAGGTCTATAAGAGTAGGGGCTATTGCCCTTTAAAATATGCCCTGCAAACGAGAAGACATCCCTCACGCCAGGCACCGGGATGAGCTGGTCTCCAATAAACGTAAAGACTCCTCCAATAAAAGAGGTAATCTGTTCCAATATTGGCTTCTCATACCAACGACGATCCTCTTCCCATCCATGGAAATGAGTATCCTGATTAGAAGACGTATTCTGAGCACTCCCATCAGGATTAATCCAATAATTGTCATAGTTCTCATAGCTACTATACTCGCTGTAGCTATCCCCTTCACCCTCCCAGTCCAACCCATAAGGATCGAACCGATTCATAGGAGAGTTTCCGACATAGGCATATAAATTCGGCCCAGCATCATAGCCTTTCGGATCTGTACTTACCCAACGGCCTATCTTAGGATCATAAGCTCGCCTTCCAAAGAAAATAAACCCACTCTCTCTATCACTTCGCTTGCTCGCATACCTCCATGGATTACCAACTGCAGAATCGCTGAGCTCACTGCCATCTGGCTTCAAAATCCTCTCTTCACCAAAAGCACTATACCGATAAACCTCGGCGACTTGCTTTGTCACACTATCTACAAGCGATACAACTGACCCTAAATGGTTGTATAGAGGAACAAAAATCCGATCCTCTAATTCAAACGCAACGGCTCTTCCAACTTGAGAACCATGCGGCAGACCCAAAGTTCGATAATTTTTAAGGCGCTGCTGCTCATCTACAACACCGACTTCATCTTCACCCTGAAAGAGGTAGTTTTCTACTGAGAGAGTCTCTCCCTGCCTATTTGCTACTTTCTTTTGAATCCGACGATTCAATGCGTCATATAGATAATGCGTCTCTTTTTCAGCGGTAATGACCGCGATTAAACGATCTAAAGCGTCATAGCGATAGAGAGTCTCACCTTGACTTGCATCTGTCCTGGATACTAAGCCGCCATTCAAATCGTAGCGATAAGTGCTCTCTCCATCGCTCAACAGCTGATTCAAAGCGTTGTAGAGGTACTGTTTGCCATCCTTACTTAAGCGGTTATTTAAAGAGTCATAGAGGTAAGTGTGGTTACATCCACCCTCTTCGCTTGTTAGCTGCTGCAGCGCATCATACCGATAGGCTGTGGTTGTATTTCCGATAGAATCTTGCCAGCTGGTTTTAAGCAAGTTTCCTGCTGCATCAAACCCTCCTTCATCGGGAACTTGCTGCTGCCAATGAGGCGCTTCAATCTCTCGAACTCGACCTAATTGATCATAACGATATGTCGCATGGCCTAATTCAGCTATGAGCTCTTCCTGCGTGATATTGCCCAATCCATCTTTAGACAGATAGCGATGGAGATATCGAACGGCTCCTTCTGCATCGAGGCGGCGAATCTCGGTTAAATCAAGACCTTGATACACACATTCCACTTGGCTGTTATCAGGCAGGGTAATGTGAATGGGCCGGCTTAAGGCGTCATATTGATACCGTAGCGTCAGGCCGTTAGCCAAACTCTCCTGTACTAAATTGCCAAGAAGATCAAATTCTCTTTCGGTTGTTAGGTTTTTGACAGCATCGAAGACTCGAGTTAACCGGTCACAACGATCATAATTGAAATGATTATCAATCGAGCCATCACTCGACCAGTGCCTAATTACCCGGCCTTTTCCATCGTAAGCAAAAAGAAGCTCTACTCCATCTGGTTTAACTACTCGAGAGCGCTGGCCATACTCATCATAAAATGTTTGAGTGGTCTTCTGCTCGGGAGTTCCAACAGCTTCAACCAACTTAATAAGCTGGTGCATGTTGTTATAGGTCCACTCTGTGACCACTTTTTTCGCAGACTCTAGAGCCTTTGCTTCATCTTGATCAGGCGATACAATCGCATAGTCAATTAATCGCCTTAATTCCCCTGCCACGTTATATTGGCATTGGCGCTTGGCAACCACTAAGCCAAAGGCATCCAATGCCGTGATCTCTGAAATCTTGCCTAAACTGTTATAAGCTTCAATCGTCTGGTTTCCAGAAGGATCTGTTTTAATGACTTCTAAAATTCTTTGGCGATGTTTATCTCGCTTTGTATAGCGCCTTTCAATATGAGTTGTATTACCTTCGGCATCCGTCTGCTCGATGAGCTCATTAAAGCTATTGTAACGGATGCGTGTCACTGCAACGCGGCCATCTTTTAGATCTTGCAGCACCTCAGTTTTATTGCCAGCAGCATCATAGGCATATTGTGTGCGCTTTAAGACGTCGCCTAAATGGTTTTCCAGTACGACCTCTTTTTCTCTGTTCAGCAGATCATATTGGTAGCGATGCACTAATCGATCTTGAAGCGCTTCGCCAAACTCTTCAGTTAAAGATGCCACTCGACCCATGGGATCATAGGCATATCTTTTTGTGTGATTGCCACGCGTTTCAGTTAATAGCCGTCCAGCACCATCGTAGGCGTAGGCTGTTTCAGCTCCTTCAGGATCAATTGCTACAAGCAAATGTGTCTGATCGTAGATCGATTTCTCTTCTCCCAGCTCATTGCCTTCCCGATCTACTAATTTTTTGGAAATCACCCTTCCTTGGCCATCATAGCTGTAAAAGGTTAACATGCCATTGCGGGATTGACTAAAATCTAGTAATCCATCTAGTCGATAGCGAAACGATTCAGTTGTGCCATCAGGATAGAAAACGCCAGAGATTTGTCCCCGGCTCGTATAGGTTTTACGGGTTACATATCCCAGAGGCTCTGTAACAGAAGTGACATTTTTGGCAGCGTCATAAGTGCGATGAATAACAGGTGAACGCCATTCGCCTTTATGATCAAAAAGAAGCGGGCCTCGCTCTTTGATGCAGTCACCGACGTCATCATAAAAATATTGAGTTAGCTGGTTGAGATGGTCGCATTTAGAGGTGCATTGGCTTAATCCATTATATGTCATCCAGATTGCACGCGTTTCATCTGCAGTCTCCCATCTTGAACAGATGCGTCTATTGGCTCTGTCATAAGTGTGAGTTAGGTACCAGGTCTTGTCTGGGCCCTGTTCATAAGTAAGATTGTCATTTGCGTCATACCTCCACTCCAAGGTGTCGCCTAAAGGGTTTCTTTCAAAAATTTTATTTCCATGATCATCGTAACGACGGCAGATGCTAGAGTGGAAAGCTCCCGTTGCATCGTAGCACTCCTGTTTTAGAATCTCTCCTTTAGCTGAAATCTTAGAGTTATGGCGAGACTGAAGAGGAATTAGATCGCCGGTTTGTGTATCTAAATAGAAATCTTCTTCCCAAACAGGGATGCCAATAGCTGATCCCTTTGTCTGATTGGTAATCTTTGTTACAAGACGTTCCGTCACACCAAGGAGGTCATCGGACTCGTTTGATGAGCCATTGTCGACAATGCGCTCTGAAACACAGCCAAATTTGTCATAATCAAAAAATTCACGCTTGTAGCGCCCTTCCGAGCTGCTAAACAACTTACTTTTTAACCAGTTAGTCCCTTCGACATAGCCATAGCGAACAAATTTTCCAGAATCATCGTTTTCATTGCGAAGCAGATGAAAAGGTTTGGCCCCATAGGTGTAGTAGTGATAGAAAGATTCCGCATCATCACTTTCAGGAAAACCTTTGTCAGTCAGGGTAATTGGAAGGGCATTTCCCGTCAGGTCGCCAACAAGGCGCTCTCTTACGACATTGCCTCGATTGTCGTAGTTAAAGTAGCGAGCCCACATCACTTTTCGGGATTCACCTTTTAAATATTTTCCCTTCAAATATTTAGAGATAGGCCCGGCCCCATTTCCCCAGATAAAGACCTCTTGACTATGGAGCTTGAGCTTTTTAGGATAGGATCCACGAAACTTCTTGATAGCTTCAAGCTGGCGACTATTATTGTAGATATATTTTGTGACATGGTGATGCAGATCGACAACTGTTGTGCTGCCTTGTCCCACCTGTTCACTGGGAACTTGATAAAAAAAGCGATGGGTTGGAATGGGAGAGCCATCGGCACCTACAGGAGCGATTAACTGTTTCACACGGTTAAGAATGGGAGAGTGCTCATGGACATCCACAAAATGAGGTCCGGCTAGTTCGTTCTTACCTTCTTTATAGTAATCCACTTTTAAATAGCGATGCTGCGGCCAATATTTCCCTTTAATTTGATAGAGGAAGCTTTTTGCTTTTTGTTCATATTCGTAGGTGATATTTGGCCGTTCGGGGCTTTCAACTTTTGTTAGGTAATAAAATTCCGGAACATCATCTCTTGGCGGTCCTGGATCTGGGTCTGGTCGGTCATCTGGTGGAAGATGGCGATCCCGTTCCCGCTCTAACATGCTAATGCCTTGATGACCCTCCTTCGGGCGATCTGGCTCAGGCTTTGGCCGAAAATCTTTTGGTTTAAAACGTTGAAATTTATAAGTAGCACGCCTGCCATCGCTACTGTCGGCATACATATAGCGCGTGCTGCGGCTATGGCCATGCTCAAAGGAAAATTTTAATGATCCATAAACCTTACCGCTATCTGCATGGGTGGACTGGATCATCTGTAAAAATTCATGATCCTCATCTTCACATCCCTTATACGAGTAGCTATAATTCATTAAAGAGCCATTTGGACGCTCTTCTGATAGTAACTGTCCGCGGATACCAGCCCTGGGCTCATTTTGACTCGGCCAATTTCTTAGACGAAATTTGCGGATGACATGGTCTGAAGAGGTCATGTAGCAATGGCCTCGCTCAATAGCAACTTTGTTATTGAGAGGATTATAGCGGGCACTCAAAGGACCCCATCCACAGTTGGTGAGAAACGCATGGCGCTGCAGAGCCAAGGGAATATTTTTTTGAGCGATTAGATCTTTAACCGAATCTGCATGAGCTGAGTGATAATTTAAGACGCCACCACCACCCTCTCTGCAATAAAGAGAGATGAAATGCTTGTTCTTTTCAATAAAGAGTGATTGGGGATGGCTAAGAGACCAGCCGCAATGTAAATCGGTGAAATCTGGCTCACCATTGCACCAGGAGCGCTGCAGGACTACAGGTTCTGGGCCGACGACGACAAGATCGATTTCGCTATCGACAAATTCTCCAGTAATTACATTGACTGATCCATTGACAATGGCAGAAGGCAATCCAGCGATTGATGAGTTGCTTGTGTCAAGTGCAGAGAGGGAAAAGGAGAGCAAGAAAAGAAAAACAAAAGAGAGCAGCAGTTTTAACGCGTTCCATCGCTTCATAATCCCTCATCTAGTTTCATCTGTGTATCAATTGCAAACAGTAAGCAAAAACACAAAAAAATTTTTTAGATTAGGGCAAAAATTAAGTCAAATCAAAATTTACAGTTGAGATTATTATGTTAGTGCAACTTTATTTAAAACACTGAATATGAATAGCATGAGAGCGTGTCAAAAAGTCACAATACTTTATAACATGAAGGCTTAACTTAAATTTAAATCTGCTTTTTTTGGAGTGCGGCGACTTGTCGCCGCTTTTTGCTCATCTCGACTTGTCGAGATGCCGGGATACCAGAAAAAATTTAAATAATAGAGCTTTCAACGCTTCGACAAGTCGCCGCACTCCAAATTTTCTTTTATGGTGAAAAAGAACGATCTCCAAACGCTGGCGCGTTTCTAACAATCTTTCTCTGGTAATGTTTACCAAAATCTAACCAAAGTCTTGACTCAACCTTTCATCCCGGATACAATCCTCGATTTAAATTAAATGGGGGTTTAAACGATGTCAACAATCAGCCTAGCTAACACCTCTCGCTCTACGCCATTAGCTCTTGGAAGAGAGCTGCTTTTAATTCTGTCAGGCTCACTGTTAATTGCTCTTGCTGCCCGTTTAACAATCGTCCTACCTTGGACGCCTGTTCCCATTACGTTGCAAACATTAGCTGTCCTCTTTTTAGGCATGCAGCTAGGTTCCAAACACGGCGCCTTAGCCGTGGTT